>JAUXSJ010000006.1 GCA_030679615.1 Parachlamydiaceae bacterium
TATAATTATATTGTTTAAATGTTTTTCTCTGCGTCTCTCTGTCTCCCCGCCTCTGCGTTAAATTGTTTCGAGAAGTAACGGCCTATCGAGTTACAAAACAATTGTTAATCAAGTTGTTGTGAACAAAAAGATGTGTTCATCTGCAAGGGCCCTGCCTTCGCTTTTTTATGGTTGGGATATCCGCATATGATGCACTTTTATAGCTTGAATTGATTGAGTTGAAAATGAAACCATTTCATCATTATTCTCTTTTGAAAAAAAGCGAAGGCAGGGCCTTCGCACTCCAAAAGTGAAGAAAAACCTAAAGCCGAGGCTGTGCTTTCTGTGGTAAAAAAATTTAACGAGATTAGAAGAAATTAAAACGATGGCGGACCTTTAACTAATAAATCGCCAATTTTTGCGACAATCATCATATTAGTTGTACCGGATGTACCGAATGGAGTCCCTGCTGTAACAACAACCAAATCCCCTTTTTCTACCAACTGATGCTCTAATGCAAATGCACTTAACAAATTATAGCCTTCTATCACTGAATCACAAACAGGTGAATAAAATGGAATGACTCCCCAATTCAAAGCTAATTGATGATAAATCTTTTTCAAAGTAGTTAAAGCAATAATTGGCATTTTCGGACGCAATCTCGATAGCAGTCTTGCTGTCATACCTTCCTGAGTTAATGCAAAAATGGCCTTGGCATTACAACTATAAGCCGTATTGACTGTAGCTAATGTTACTGATGAAGGAACATCCTGACAAATCAATGGGGAATGTTGATCAAAAAAAGTACGATAATTAAAGTCAACTTCTGCTGCCTCAATAATGTCGCGCATCATATTAACTGTTTCAATTGGATATTTTCCAATTGCTGTTTCTCCTGATAACATAACTGCAGATGTACTATCATAAATCGCGTTGGCTACATCTGAAGTTTCAGCTCTTGTTGGACGTGGGTTGAGAATCATGGATTCAAGCATTTGAGTTGCTGTAACAACTGGTTTTCCTGATAAATAGCATTGTCGTATCATCATTTTTTGTAATCGAGGAACATGACTTAAAGGGACTTCCACTCCTAAATCCCCTCTTGCAATCATAATTCCATCTGATGCTCTTAATATACTTTCAAAATAATGCACTCCTTCATGATTTTCAATTTTTGCAATCACAAGAACATCCGGCTTTTTTGCTTCCCGAAGAACCTGTTTGATTGTCAATAAATGTTCTGCAGAACGAACAAATGAAGCTGCAATCATGTCGATATCATTATCACAACCAAATTGAATATCAGCAATATCCTTTTCAGTCAAAGCAGGTAAATTTAAAGAGGTGTTTGGAACGTTTATACCTTTTCCAGATCTAATAGAGCCACTATTTGAAATCTGAACAATCACACCATCATCTAATTTCTCAATGACAGCACTACCAATATAACCATCATCAAAAAGAACTCTTGTACCTATATCTAGTTGTGCCAATACTGTTCCAGGAAACACTGAAACTGAATGTTCATCACCTTCAAATTCATTGATGCTTAATTTCCAATTTTGACCGGCAACTAAAGAAATTTGACCTTCTTTTAATTTTCCCAATCGAATTTCGGGCCCTTTTGTGTCTAGCATAATTGCTAAAGGACTCCCCATTTTTTCTCTGGCTTCTTTTAATAATTTGATGGAATTTAAATGCTCTAAATGGGTTCCGTGACTAAAATTTAAACGAGCTACATCCATTCCAGCTTCAATTAAACTAAGCATTTTTTCTAAAGTATTAACTGATGGGCCTATTGTACAAATGATTTTAGTTTTAACGATGTGACTGCTCATAATTTTTTAACCTTTTATTCAACACCATATTAACTATATATACACTTTGCTTTTAAAATTATAAAAGACTATTGTGAGTTTATAAGGATTAATATTTTATGAAAAAATTATTTTCAGTTTTAATTTTATCATTTTTTTTAAAATGCGGTGATGTTCACGCCGAAATTGAGAAAATTACCATAAGATGGAATCCCATAACTGGCAGAGAAATGGTTGTTCCAGGAATTATTAAAAGTTTGACAGCCATTCCGGCAGTTTCGAATGTTCAAGCTGATGGTGCTTCGGGTTCAGCGAGTATGAGTTGGAATCCTAGAAGTCCTTTTGCTTATGAACCATTTAAATTTGCTGCAGGTGCAGCTGGAATTCGCTTTCGTGAAATGCGCCTTAGAATCAAAGGAACCATTAAAACTGAAGAAGCTTATTACTATTTATTATCAAGCATAGATCAATCGCGTTTCAGAATAATTGGTCCTGCTCAAACAGATCCAAATCGTTATATTGTAACTAACAATATTGAAACACACCATCTGTCAAAACTTATGGCCAATAAACTCAATCAGGCTGCAGATCTTCAACAAGAAGTAGTTATAGAAGGCCCTCTATTTTTACCAAATTCTTTTCCCCGGACAATTATTTTAGAACAGTTCCTTGTTCCTAAAGAAAAAAATAATCATTTCTAATTAATTATATCGTTTTAGTGAATCCTTTTCTCTGACCTTTGATTTGTTATTTGGAGTCATTGGGGGTCTGGCTTGTGATTGGAATTTGAGATAATGAATTTTAGAAAAAATTCCAATCA
>JAUXSJ010000026.1 GCA_030679615.1 Parachlamydiaceae bacterium
GGATTCGGGTTTATTATCTTTAGACTTGTTTTTGACGTCTAGCGTAAATTTTGTCACATCCAAAATTTCTTTAGCAAATTTACCTTCCTCTTCCATTAAAGCTATGTTGTCTTGAAGTAATTGAAAATCAAATTCTGAAAGTTCTGATAGAGAATCTGAACATGGATCAGCAAGAGGCATAGAAGACCAAAGGGGGCCTTTTTTCGGTGGCTCCGCTTGATTCTTATTTGATTTCATACATTCAGCTGTATTCCCAATAATTGAGATGGCTTTAAGAATTTGTTGCCTTCTTCTCAACTGAAATTCATCTTTGGTATTTGGATAGTGTACATCGAAAGATTTCAACGCTATCTCCAGCTTAGATTTGGCATTTTTGTTTAATTCCTCAAACTTTTTTTTCTCAGAATTGGGTAGGCAATCAATAGAAAGTGTAGATTTTTAAATAAAAAACAGCCCGAAGGCTGTCTTTCTATTTTTAATTTAAGTTTTTTTTACTCCACATCACTCTTTTTTATCCAGCCTTCGATGGTTTTTAAGTTTTTATTGATAAATTTTATTTTTAAGTCAGTATTTTTATTTTCATCTAATATTGCAACAAAATCACCTTTCAACAAGTATGTTTTTGTTCTTTTACCATTAACCCAAAAATAGGCTTTCTCAGAAACAATTCTTGCACATCTAATAATTTTCGCTGGAGCACCTAAGGAAAAAACCTCTCCAGATTTTAAGTCAAAAATATTGGAACATGATAATGATTGATCCTTAAGAATAATTTTACAGATTTTAGTTATTTCATTTATGCTAATATTTCCAGTTGTAAATGACTCGAAATCGAAATTATTATAAAATTTAATCTCAGTAGGGCTTTCTAAGTTATTGAAATTCCCTTTAAAGAACAAATTGCAAGATTGGTATACGCCTAATTTTGGGTTGTCATCAACATATAAATTTGCATTTAAAAAACCAGAAATTTTTTTCTCTTTTTTGTCGATACAAATTGTTAAATTTTCATCAGAATATCCTTGAAAAAACTGACTTCTGCATTTTTTAATATTTACAAAGAATAGTGCCAAGTAAATTAGAACTAGTGAACATTTATTTGCATTTTTCATAAGCATTTGATAAAAAAGTCTAATTATATCTTATTAAGAAAATATGCCTAAAGTTTAATGAAATTTTTTAACTTAGAAAGTAACAGTATTAAACATAAATGATCTTCCCAGATATTTTGAAAATTACTTACATTTTTCTAGATATTTTGGATAATTTAAAGTGTCAAATTGCATAAGGTCTGTTTCTTTTACCCATTCATAATTACTGGTTGTTATATTAAAAAAACCAAACCACTTTAGTTGCATTTTCTTGTTAGAGTCAAATGATAATTTACAAATCATTCTATCAGAAGAAAACTCATCCCAATCTAATAACATCCCGCCTCGTCCTAAATCTTCTGTTTCAACAAAATATATTTCATAAGATTTTTCGTTACCAAGTGAATTCAATTTACCTCTCGCCTTAACATAAATTTGATTTGAATTGACTTCTATTAAAACAGAGTCATTTTCTGAGATATTCAAAAAAACTGAACCTTTTTCACAAGATATCTTCCAATGTCCCTCAAAGGGATTTTTTTGTATTTGTTGATTATTACAATTAATAAAACCAAACAAGATTAAAATAAAATATTTCATAATTAATTATTTTTAAAATTTTCTAAAAACCCATTTTTTAAGTGAATTGGGGAATCCCATTTTTGTTCTGCTAAAGGGTTCTATTTGTATTTGATTTTTATCAAAAAAAATCATGGAAGTGCCAGATTAACAATGTTTTATATTTTCGCCATCATGACTAAAAAAAGAGCATCTAAACTAAGGAATTGTGATTGATTTATGGATTTGGATAGTTAATTATTAAGACGTATAGTTACCTTAAAAATCACTTTTTATGTCTAAAAATTGAATATTTAATGAATAATCGGGATGCCATTATCATTTTAACTCAAGCAAATCATTTAATTAAAAGTCCTTAAAAACAATATTGTATTTTTTAATGATTTTGAATTACTCAAATTATGGATAATTTTATATTCTCTATTTAAATAATATTTATTAAAAGTAATATTTCCTTTATTGTTTTTCTCCAAAATCAAACCTAAAGTCATTGAATTTTCTAAGGTTATTTCTAGAATTTCTTGATTCCTATTCAAACTTTTTATTTCTATTGATTTAATTAAGTTTTCTGTTTTATAGGTATTTCCCAATAAAAACAAATTAGTATAGAACGGACTATTAAAACTATTTAATAAGAAATAACTTTTTTCCCCTGTAACTTTATTCTTAGAAATTACTATTGAATATTTTTTACTATTTAATTCATAATCGTTTTGACTTAGAATTTTTAAGTTTTGATAATAATCTAAAAAATATTCATTTGTAAAAAACAATTTTCCGCTTTTGCTTATAGGTGTTATACTCTTATTTTCTAATTCTATTTTTCCATGCTTATTCAGAATAAAAACTAAGTTTTTTTTCCTAATTAATTCAAGTTTTTTATCATAATCGTATAATATTTCAGATTCCTTTTGTATAATAGATATGTTATCGTTTAAAACTTCAATTTCTGATTCAATGTTAATTCTTCCGAAACTATCTCCCAAATAATCAACAACTAGGGAATCTAAAACTTCTTTTTTGTTTGTAAAAATTTTTAAATAATGAATTAAACAATCATTTTCACCAACTTCAAAATATACAGAAAACCTTACCTTTAATTTGGAATTAGTTTTACTCTCATCTAAAATAAAATATGGAGTCTTTGTTCCTACTGGCTTATTTTTTAATAAAATTTTTACTTTTTCAGGATATTGACATGGTTCTAACAGTTTTCCTCCTGAAAACTTTTCCAATAATTCTCTAGAATTAAATTTTTCTATTTGATTATTTTGGCCTAAACATGAACATGGAAAAAAAAACATAAAAAATATAGCAATTTTATTCATACGAAACAGAAAAGTTAGAGCGGTAAGACTGCAAATGTAAGTGGTCACAACTTCGATGAATTTAACTAGTTTGTTTCTTCATTAGACGTAATATCTCCTAAAACTGGCAGTATTTGGGTTTGGAAAGAGTGAACTAGAAAATCTGATTTATTACCTATTTTACCTTGTTTAGTTGGAATATTTCATGAAAAGTTACAGTTTTTACAGATATCTCACCTATTGGGAGTGGACATAGGGTCAGTTGCAAATTTGAACTAATTATAATTATAAATTTATAAAAAAATCAATCTGAATATTTGAGCCATTTTTTAATTTGTTAATGGTAAAAACCACTTCGCTATCTTGATTTTTCACGTATGAAAATATTTTCAATGTGCTATCTTGAATTTCAACATTTTCATTTTTAGCTTTTTTAGCATTTTCAATACTGTCAATTAAAAATTCTTTTAAAGCAAATGATTTACTTTTGATTTGGTTTTCAATTAAATCTAGTAATGAAATATAATCACTCTCTTTTCTCATTTTATCTAAATATTCGGGAATAAAAAAAGTGAAGTGCATTTCATGATTTGCAACTTCCATATTCTCCTTTTTATTTAGAGCTAAATTTAATACTATCCTGTTTTTATAAACAATTACGCAATTACCATCTTCTTTATAAAGTTTAAAAAAGTCAATATTTTTATCTTTAGAAAACTTAGTTAATTCCTCAATTTGAAATTTAATATCCCTATCTTGTGATTTCAAAGTATTGGGAATTAATATCAAAAGAAAAGTTGCCGTAATTAATTTTTTCATAGTTTATATTTTTTATTTAGTTTAATTTCAATGTGCAATGCGTTTTCACCGTCTCTTGGAGGAAATACTTGACTA
>JAUXSJ010000027.1 GCA_030679615.1 Parachlamydiaceae bacterium
GGGCAGGAACTTAATCTTCAGATTGATGCGCTTAAAAAAATTGGGTGCGAAAAAAAGAATATTTTCACGGATGTTGTTTCTGGTTCTAAAACGGATAGGCCTGGATTAAATGAATGTTTGGAAACTTTACAATCAGGCGACACACTCGTTGTGTGGCGATTAGACCGTTTAGGTAGATCAATGTCCCATCTTGTTTCAACTATCGAAAATTTGATTGCTAAAAAAATTGGATTTAAATCTATTTCAGACGGACATATAGATACAACGACGGCATCAGGAGAGCTTATCTTTAATATATTCTCGTCCCTTGCTCAATTTGAAAGACGTCTTATTCAAGAAAGAACAAAGTCAGGATTAGAGGCAGCACGAGCGAGGGGCAGGGTAGGGGGCAGAAAACCAATAAGCAAATATAACTCAAAAGTATTGGCTGCTCAAAAATTACATCACGATAAAACAATGCCTATAGAAAATATTTGCAAAGAATTACAGATTTCAAAACCAACTTTGTATCGTTATCTTAGATTGAAATAAAAACCATCATTCAAAAAAAATATAATTAATTGTTTTATTGAAATTGATAAGAATATGTATTGTTTTAAACATGTTAGCAAATAATAAAATTATCCATAATATGGAAGAATTAATCATTTGTTAGAAATGTTGTATTATAATAACCTTAGTATAATTAAAATAATAGGAGGTTTAGAAAATGATAAATCGTAAGATGTTAATTGCATTAATTGTTTTAAGTTCTTTTGGTTTATGCACCATAATCTATGGAGTGGATCTATCATATCCCTATGGTGGCACAGAATTTGATAGCAAAATGAGTGATCATAAAATGATTGCGGCTACTATCCCTTTTATGAATAATAAAGGTTTCGTTCAAATTATTTCTTATAATACATGGGCAAGAGGCACCAGAAATGGATTTATGTATTTAATTAATGAAGGGTACGGTCCAAGAGAAGAACCAAATGCGGATCAGCGTATTAAGGAAAACATGAATCGTATTACTCAAGGCATTGCTAATAACGCTGATACGATTTTTGCTGTTCAAGAATGGAGCGACAATGATTTGCAATATATGGAAAAAGAAATATTAACGAAAAAATTAAGCTTTTTGTGTGCAAAAACGAAAGGGGAGAGATTCAATAATTGTTTCGTTTACAATCCATTGAATTTTGAAATTGTTTATAATAGCACTGATGACATTCAATCTTTCAACAACCTTAAATGGGAAAACGAAAGAGAAGAAAATGGCCTGCAAAAAGACCGTTATCTTCATGCAAAATTTATTCATAATTCGACACACGAAACACTTGATGTTGTTAATGTCCATTTAAAAACTGAATCTGCACCTGATGATATAGCAAAAGCCTTAGATAATCATGTATTAATAGATTGTCAGGGTCAGGGTGTTTGCGTTACTGTTGGTGATTTTAATGCTGATTTGAGTAACATTAAATTAGAAAATTCAACAGCCTTACCAAGTATAGATGGTCATCTATGGGAACTTAAAAATAGTGAGGCAAAAACAAAGACAGCTGATGCTATTGTATATATGCGGTAGTTATGTTTTTCTATTTCAATATAGTAAATTAACTCTTTTCAAATTATTTTGCTATAAGGCTCACAGCCCAAAAATTTCTGCGTCAAAAGAATTAATCACTAATGATATTTTTATCAATGATGATCTGTTCATTTTCTGAATCTTTAATTAAAAAGCCTTCATGAATCAAGATTGCCTTTGCACCATCACGTGTTAATATTGCAAAACCATCCATGACGGGGTTTGCTGTAAAGTATTTTTTCCAATTATCATCATAACTGATTAGTTTTTGAGTATAGAGATATTCAGCAATGGCGCCTGTTGTAAATGGACGAAATTGTTTGTTTTCTCTTGTTTTTGATCTTAAGCGATTTACTTCCTTCTCACGATCTTCAGGTAATAGTTTTTGTGATCCAATCATGAGTTCGCTGTTCGCATCTTCTCGATCTTGTTTTGTTTCAGATGCTTGCATCATCCAGTCAATCAGACGATTGGGGCTAACGAGATCATAAAAAACTTGAACAACATTCCATTTGTTGCCTGCAAAAGGATTTTCACCGATAGAACCCATGCGTTCTTGATAAGAAGCAATAGCGGATGTTAGGCCTAAATCTTCTTTTAGCTGATCTCGATAGGAGCTTATTAAATGAACATTTTGTGAATTTTCAGCCGCTTTGGCTAAAATAGCAGTCGTGAAACTTGCGTTTTTCTTAATGGCTAAAAAGCTCTTCAAATTATCCTTAAAATTATTAGTTTTATAGCCACTTTCTAATAGTGCATAAGCTACCGCATTAATGCCTTCGGACTGACCTGTTGGACAATGAAGAAGGCCGTTAACGAGCAAGTTAAATAATAACATTTTGGTATCTGGATCTATTGTGTTTTTTATCCGCTCCATAATAAAGGTTAACGCTTTTTGGGTTTCGGGGATTTGGGCTGGATACATTTTCCATGCCTCAACGTCGTTTCCTTCTAAGGGTAAATTATATAAGGCTCTAATATAGCCTGTCAGGCGAGGCATAAGGTATTGCCATACTTTTTTAACATTAGATAGATTTTGATTTTTGGCATCGCTTGCAAAATCATTCGCCAGCATCTCGTAAGAAAGATAGCCTGCTTCTTTATCATTGCTAAAGTTCATAGACGTAACAATTTGTGCTAAAACTTGAAGCATTTCTTCGCCTTCAAACACCTTTTCAACTTGAATATCTGGTAATTTGTTGGCAATAAAAATATCACGGTTGATACGTAAATGATTTTTATCTAAAGCTTCATACACTTCCTCTTTTGTTGTTGAATTTGGCATAAGTTTCATTGATGGGTTATCTAAGTACACACGATTACCAAAATGTGTTCGCAATTGTGTTTTTCCCCATTGTAAAGGATTATCGCTATTGGGGAGAAGATGAGGATTAGTGAAAAGATTAAATATAATTAAGTTGGGAATATTTTGGATAGAAGCAGGTATAGAAATAAGTTCGTTACGGTTGATAAAAAGTTCCAATAATTTTGTTAAATTACCGATTGTATCAGGTAAAAACGTAATCTTGTTTTTATGGAGAGAAAGCCGCGTTAAATTTATTAAATTACTGATTGTCTCGGGTATAAAAGAAAGCTTGTTACTATCGAGACCAAGAGTTTTTAAATTTGTTAAATTACCGATTGTTTTAGGTATAGACGTAAGCTTGTTATCATTGAGATAAAGTTTATCTAAATTTATTAAATTACCGATTGTGTCAGATATTGACTTAAGCTTGTTATCATTGAGAAAAAGTTGCGTTAATTTTGTTAAATTAAATAGTGTGTCAGGTAAAGATGTAAGGTTATTATGATCGAGCCAAAGTTTATTTAGCCATGTAAATGCACTTATTTGCGCTAATATGTTTTGTTGTTCTTTAGCGGTTTTTTGAGATAGCTTATCTTGTAAACTTAGTGAGTTATCATTGATGATATGTTTATGATTAAGCGTAATACCATAATGAGAAACTTCTTGTTGTACATCGTTAAATATTTTTTCCTTTTCCTCAATTGTAAGTTCAGTTTTTTCTTTTTCATGTATTATGATGTCGTTTACAGCCTTTACTTCTGCAGGAAGTAAACATAATGATGTGTATTGTGTTAATATTGCTAAAAGTAAAAACGAGCATCTAATTTTCATCATAAAAATCCAATATTATATTTTATATACTTTTATTTTATAAGAATAGGGTTAATTAAGTGTTAATTTACGGGACAAAAAATAAAGTAAGGCTTATAAGATTAAATTAAATAGGTGTTACCTATATAAAAGAAAGGCCACATTTCTATGGCCTTTCTTTTAAAAAAGATCTAAATCAGATTACGATATCTTTCTTTGAATCCTTGAAAAACTTCTCTAATGGTTGCAATGATTTTATCTTCATTAAGCTCATTATTTTCCCAGAGATTGAGATCAATATTTGCTGGTTTCAACATATCTTGAAGATCAATAAGAAAATTATAATTTACATAATAAAACAGATCATAAAAAGGAAAATCAAACAATGCATCATTCTCTACGTTTTTTGTATATTTAATATAGCGATCACAAGGAATTTTCGGACCTTTTGTATTCTCAGCTTTGATAAAATCATATATTGTTAATGCATTTTCAGGATGTATATGCGTTTGGATATCAGTTTCGTTGTCGTAAAGATCTTCAGTTTTTTCACCTTTATCATTAACTTGTGTTTCTTTAGTGATTCGGTGAATATCAGTAATAACCCTCTCTATAACCTCATCGATAGAATCACAAAAATCTTGCTGATCAAAATCAGGGGTGAGGAATGTTTTTTTACCATGCGCAAAGCCATGTTCATGAAACAAAAAATAATAAACAAAATTATCAAGATAAGAATTTTCCTGATTAATTTTTCTTTGTTCTTCTATTAAATTATAGATCTTTTGAGCTATTTGATATCTGTTTTTAATATCAATCATATAATCAATTTTATCATCTATTATGTCTTTAAATGTATTTACACATCTATCAAACGAACTTTGTGCGAAATCAAAGTGATTGCTATCATGTTCGTAAAACCGGTTTGAATTTGCTTCTACGTTTCCATCATAATTTGTCTTTTGTAAGGGAAGCCCCAAAAAAAGAACAGCATTGGCAACGCCTTTATTTAAATCAATAAGATCAAGAACACCTGTTTCAGATACGATTGGAAGAGGGTATAGGCCTGCTGCTTCGGCAAAATAAAGTTGAAATATTTGATTAAAGTGAAATTGGTTTTTATCCTTGTT
>JAUXSJ010000032.1 GCA_030679615.1 Parachlamydiaceae bacterium
TGCGTCTCTCCGTCTCCCCGTCTCTGCGTTAAAATGATGACGGGGGTTACCTCTAATCTGTAATTTTATGCGTCACAGGTTAATTGTAATTCTTTAAAAGCACGTCGATTGAAATAGATAAAAAATAAATCTGATTGAAGATATTGTTGACCCTCTCTTCTTATTTTATTTATCCATTTACCATTTTTATGAATAATAATTTTCTCTGGGGTTGGGTGTTTTAAAAACAAACCAATTCCATAAAAATTTTTATTTTCAAAATATTCGATTTTATCAATGGAATTGAGTGGAATGGTCAATTTTTTTTCCCCTTTTGAATAGAATTCCAAATGGTTTGAAAAAACCAAAAGCTCGTTTGGTTTTAATTGCAATTTGGATAATTTTTTATAAGGGATCATTCCTCCAGCGATAAATCCTATTCCTATAAGGAAGATTAACCAACCCCAAGTCTTAAGATAAATGACGGGAATAAATACTCCTGCAATAAGTATTCCAACTAAACCAATACTAGAAATCCAAAGTCCTTTCATTAATGCATGCTTTAAGAAAGGAGAAGAAATAGTAGTTTTAAGACGAATAGTGTCATTCATAAAATTTTTTTACGCATTTTCATGTTGATAAGATTCATTAAGGATCAATGGTAAAACATCGACAATCGAAGGTGACCATTCTAATCCTCTGCGATAAACAGTTGAGCAGGCCAAATGTGTAGAAATAATGGCTTTTTTATGATGTTCGGGTATTTCCGATAGTAGTTCATTTGTATAATGCTCACGCAATGTTGGTAGACAGTAGTTTAAAAAGCATTGGATGATTGGATCACTTGTTGTGGTTGGTAGCGGTTGGGTATCTAAGTAATCGAGGAGTTGATAGGTGTACAAATTGATTCGATTTGAAAGACGATCTGAAATTGATGTGAGAGATTCTCCACTTAAGCTATGCGTCTTAAGTAGTAAGTTGGCTTCGTTAAAAGAGTAGAGTTTAACTCGTTCTAAAATTTCAGATACCAATTGTTCTTTTTGTTCGATAAATGTTTCTTCTGGGATGGCTAATCCACAAAGAACTTCAAAAGATGAACAAATCACTCCGCCTTTATTAGCAGAACTATCTTTAATAATTAGTACACCTTTAGATTCTAAAAAATGACGCGCATGAGAATCTAGATAAAGATTAGCTCCCTCAATGATTGCACGAGATGTGGGGATCCCATTTTCATCAAGAAATTCTGATATATTTGATTCATTTAAAGTGCGTGGTCTTCCTCCGGCAGGGATAAAAATATCGGTCTTAGCTTGGTGAACATTATAATGTAAAAGATGATTTGTATCGCTACCTGAAAGCCAATCTTCAACGACTTTATCTCCAGATTTACGCCAGCATAATGTTTCTTGTGTGTATGGCGTTGGAAATCGTTTTTTATGTTTATGAACTAAAAATCCATTATTTGATAGTTTTTCAGGTGGATAATAACAAATTCCTTTTGCTTCATAAAATAGATCTTTAATGGCTTCAAGATCCAATCCATTTTCATCAAAAATTGTACCTGTTCCATCGGTTAAAGCAATGAGTTTTGCTGTTTTTGGATAGTGGTGGTAAAGATTCAGTAATTGATTTCCTGCAACATCTCCATCAGGTCCACCAGACATTTTGACAGTAAATTGATCGCTATAAGGATCAATACCCATGTATTCTAAGACTTGATGCATGTACACATTAACACCTAAAGAAGTGACCCCATATTCCTTATGGTTAATGCCCCCTTTTGGTTTGCTTGAAATAAAAGCTCTACCTGGTTTGTAGTCATATTTCTTACTAAAATTCGCTATCCATTCGATCATAAAATCATGCATATTTTCATCTGGACCTAAATAAATGTATTCAGGTCGTTTCCAATAATCCAGGATGAATCGAGCTCTAATTTTTCCGTCGGAATCACAATTGATAATTGTGACAAAACTATCAATAAAAGCGCGTTGTGATTGGTATAGAAACTCCAATTTTTGTTCATGTCTGAATGCATTAATTCGGTGTTCTATTTCAGAGGAGTCTATTTTTAACCATTCTAATTCTTTTTTAAAAATGGGAGATTCCGAATCAATTTGTGAAAAGGGTTGTAAAAATATGACTGCTTTAGCCCCACCTTCAGGAATATCTTTATTTTTTTTATGTTGAGTCCAAGCTAAATGATAACATTCTGTGAAAACATGATTTCTTTCTGCTACCATTTGTTCGATTTGTTCTGGATAAATCGTTCTTAATCCACCTCTTGCAAGGTCCTTAAAGCGAATATGAAATCCAAAAAAATGCATTCCTTTAATAAAAAATATGCCGTAAGGTAGTTCTGGAAACTTCTTTGCGCGATCAAAGGGAATATCGTCTAAATACTTTGGATCTAACCGAAAACTAAGAGCAATATAGTTAAGACGATAAAAGTTTGTTTTGAGAGTATGAACAACAAAGTTCATTCCTTGAAAAAGAACATTTTTTCTGCGTGTGTCATTGGATTCCTGACCTGTATCTAGCATGGTGACATCAGAAAGAAATCGTTTTTTTACTTCTTCATATTGGTTGAGATCTTGATAGTTTGGATCAAATTTTAACTGGAATGCCTGACATAATAAAAGCGTTAACTCAGGATGGCGACATAGAGCTTCTTCAACATGTTCAATAGTGTATAAGTTTGAATCAATATTGACTAAAGATTGATGAATAAAGGAAACCATTGCACGAAGTAGGTTTCCCATATTTCCCGTAATGATTTTAGGTGTGACAAGCGTTTCATCGATTTGATCGAAATCATCAAAATACTTAAGGGTAGCCATTTCACGAATAAAATCGGGAATATCAGCAACATCCCAAGCCGCTTCTCCATTACTTCCATGCAAACTTAAAGCCATCACTAAAACGCTTTTTTTGCTGTAAGGATCGGTATAGATAGCATTTACTCTTTTCATACTTAAACCATGACGAAAAACAACACGAGCCAAGCGGTATAAAAAGTTATGTTTTGGAGTATTTCTCCAAGCAAGAATGATATACATGGATGCTGTACCCTTTTCTTGCCAATTTTCTTCATACCGGACCTCGTATTGGCAACTATCGCGCGATTGAGCTCGATATAACAAATTGACAGCTAGGGCTAATCGTTCTGGTGGAAGAGCAAGTAAAAAGCGAGGATCCATTTTTTCAAGTGAAATTTCAAATTCTTCTTCTGGAAAATTTGGGTTATTTTTTTTAATCAGATTGATTAATGAAGTTTTAGCTTCAATTGAAAAAGTTTTATCTGGAATTTCAACAGCCTCAGTGAATTCAATGGTGGCAATTCTTAAATGTTCAACGATTCCAGGAAAAGGAGCAGGTTCTCTTGAGACATGTGCCTGATAATTTTTTATTCCATATCCTGCGTAATGCCTTAAAATACGTAAATCTGCATCTGGGCTATCTAAGCACATGGCAATGACTGCATTTTTACGATTGATTGTAGAAAAGTAGTCTTGTAGGTCAAATCCCATTAAGCTTTGTGTAATTAGAAGAAGATTTTCACGGCTCACTTCTTCAAAAAATGCACGTGGCATGCTATTTTCAAGCCATATGTAGTATTTTTGAAATTTTTCTCCTTCTGTTTCTACAGCTTGAAGAAGGTCAATGTTTTGATTTGAAGGACTGTGTTTTTTTGCCATGATAAATACCTGTTGCTGATTTTTTGACTATGACAAAATAACCTAAAAAAAACAATAGTGTGGGATTTTGTTTTTGATGATAAACACTCATGGATGTTGATGGACTTATAATATATTCATCTTATACACGACGATAGAAAAAATTCTTTTAAGTGTTATTGAATCGTTATTTCTATGCGATTGATTATGAATACCTTTTGAATCGCTCTAACGAGCTCAATATCTTTTTTTATCGAATTCCCACAGTTCCGTCGCCCGTAAACTCGCTCCTCAGTCACTGTGGGCTTTAATAAGAGTCGTCCTACGGACTCTAGAATATTAAAAAAAACTCATAAAATTAAGCGTACCTTTTCATCTTTGTTCTAGAGTCCGTAGGACGATTCTTATTACAGCCCACAGTGACTGAGGAGCGAGTTTACGGGCGACGGAACTGTGGGAATCTGATAAAAAAAGATATAGAGCTCGTTAGAGCGATTCAAAAGCTATTCATAATCAATTGTATATGACTCGATAATTACAAATCATTAATTCAAAAAAGACAGCATGAAAATCATTTTGAGTAACGGCGTTTAACAATTGTCCTATATAGCTCTATAAATTTCTAAAAATTTAAATCATTTCATATGCGTTTTAATGGATTTGCTTTACATCATTTATTGGACATCCAAATAATTTCTCAGCAATCTTTTGAAAGTTTTTGGGGTTATCAGAAGTAAAGTATTGATGAGACATTTCCGAATGAGCGAGATCATTAGAAAAAGACAGCTTTTGCATGTGACTCAACAAATTTTTAACTTGGATTGCGCAACATGCTGCCGGATCTACTAAACAAACGTAATCACCTACTTCATTCTGGATTAAATCTTTTATGAGTGGATAATGTGTACAACCCAATAAAATTGTATCCACATCTTTGTCTTTTAATGGCTTTAAATATTCCTTAACGACCAATTTAGTGGCTTCATGGGAGAGCCATCCTTCTTCAATTAAAGGGACAATAAGGGGGCATTCAATCGTAAATATTTCAGCATTTGGTAATCGTGCTTTAATTGCATTTTGGTAAGTTTCGGATTGAATCGTTGCTCTTGTTCCCAAAATAGCAATTCGATGATTTGTGGAACATTCTACAACTTTTTCTACACCCGGTTCAATCATGCCTACAATGGGGATCGTTGAATATTCTTGTAATGCTTCTAAATGAGAAAGTCCCATAGCAGAAACTGTATTACATGCGACAACTAGAATTTTTATGTTATGCTGAATGAGCCATTGAGCATTTTCAAGGGAATATTTAAGAATGGTTTCTCGAGATTTATTTCCGTAAGGAACTCGTGCTGTATCTCCTAAATAAATCATTTTTTCGTAAGGAAGGTGCTCCATTAGCTTTTGCATAACTGTAAGGCCACCTACACCAGAATCAAAAAGTCCGATGGTTTGGTGTGGCAGAGAATGATTTGTCATTATGATTTTGGAATATTTAATTGTTGACCAATGGAAAGTCGATCATTAACTATTTGAGGATTGGCTGCTCTTAAATCTTTTAAAGATATGCCATGTAATCGAGCAATTTTTTCTAAAGCATCCCCTGATTGAACGATATAAGTACCACTTGTTGAAAAATTTGATGAGCTTGACTTTCCGCCATCTTTGGTTTGAATTAATTCCATCATGGATTGAATGACATTTTCAAGGTGTTGAAAATGTTGATTTTGTTCTTCAACAATTTTTTCCAGATTTGCTATTTTTTGCTTATTTTGTCCGAGTAAAACAATGCTTTCATTTGCTTGAGTAGCAAGTTGTCGCATATCTGCAATCGTTCCTTTACTTAAGTTATCTAATTGAGCGATCGAATACTCCATTGTTTGAAGTTTATTTTCACATGAAAATTGTGTGGCTTTAATTAAATTACCATGCGATTGCAATTCTTCTTGATGCTTGATTCTTTCATCTTCAAAAGTACTTTCTTGATGGCTCAAACGACCTTCAATCATGCGTATTTCTGCTTCATGATTTTTAAGAAGGTGCTTCATATCAATAAGATTAGCTTTAATTTGTCGGATAGCAGAGTTAAGATCTTCTCCAGTTGTATTTGGAGAAGATCTATTAACAGGGTAATTAGAATAAGATTGTGAGTAAAGTGGATGCATCCAACACATTAAAAATAACGCAAACATACATCCAAATTTGATCACACAATTTTTATCTCTCATAAATTTTAAACTCTACTCGACGGTTTCTTCCCCAAGCCTCTTCGTGGCTTTCAATAACAACTGGGCGCTCTTTTCCGTAAGAAATAGTGAAGAGTTGGTCAGGATTTACTCCTGCATCAATTAAAAAGTTTCTAACTGCATTACAACGTTTTAAGCCCAACGCTTGATTATAAGACAAAGGTCCGCGTTCATCTGTATGTCCTTCAACAAATACATAAACATTTGGGTAATAACGCAAGAAATTAGCGATGGCATTTAGAGAGCTAAGGTTCACGTCTCCTTTGACAAAATAACAATCGTACTCAAAATAAATTGTGCGGAAGATACCACAAAGTTGAGGGATTGTGCTAGGATCACGGAAAGCTTGGATCCCTGGAATGGTGCTTCCTCGATCTCCAGGACATTCTTTAGGTGCTTTAGTATACATATCATTCATTGCGATATCGTTGCACTGATCTTCTAAAGGAATAAATTCATCACCTTGTACAGGAGAATAGTTATTTTGATATTCATATTCTTGATAGGTTCCATTTGAATAACAGGCATCTTCATCCATGCATTCAAATTCATCTCTGGAACAAACTTGTCTAGAGTGACAGTTTTGTCCTGCTAATGCTCTTATTCCTCTGCCTATGTGTCGACCAGCAGATTTTGTATCATCCCACATGTCATCTCCGTTTCGGTTACAACTTTGGAGAATGACCAATAATCCAAAAAAAATGGGTAAACATAATTTTCGCATCTTCATAAAAGTCCTTTTAATGAGAGCTAATAAAGTTTTATATATATAAAGTAAGTCTATATGGCTTAAAACATAACAGAAAAAGGGCATTTTGACAAAAAAAAATCCATTTTCGTTTTAATGGTAGTTTAATTGGTTTAGTTTGAATAACTTGAAATTTTTTAGGATGCGTAGCTGTTAATTTTAACGTAGAGATGAGGAAAAGGAGATCTAATTTTAAGCTCAGACCGCGATTGAATGAAATGACGCCTCGGATAAGAGAATTTTAGCCGCTTCGACAAGTCGAAGCTATGAAAGCGGTGACAAGTCACCGTACTCCAAATTTTGCTACTTTTTATTTATAAACACGGCATTAGATATAGGTGGAGTGGGGTGACTTGTCACCGCTTTCATAGCTTCGAATTGTCGAAGCGGCTAAAATTCTCTTATCCGAGGCGTCATTTCATCCAATCGCGGTCTGAGCTTAAAATTAACGTCTTTTTTGGAAGGTATTAACTTTAATTTACAGGTGCAGGAGCGTTGAAGCTTTTAGGAAATTGCTTTCTCACGCCTGGATAATAATAAGCAGAAAAGGTCATTGCTACTGTTCCTATTACTTGTTCTTCATTATTGATTTGGACAACAGCTTGATAATCTCTTAATGCCCAATCATGTCTGACAAAATCAGCTATCGACGGTGTTTGATGAGGAGTTGTAAAGGAAATTTCAATTTCTTTTCCTGGTTCAATGGCAGGAAGATCTTTTGATTCTGATTCAAAAAGGACGCTGGACTCTTCTTGATGTAAAGGCTTTGCAAAGGCATAACGAATGAATATTTTTCCAGCTGAATTGGCAACAGAACCTTTATTTTCAACGACAACTTTAACTTTTACAGGTCCGCCAGGTTGTATTTTATTGGGGTGATCTTCTTGCAAAGGTTTGAGAGGCTCGATATAGACATTTCCTTGTAACATTGCATGACCAGAGCCATTATTTTGCATCACTCCGTAACCTATTCTTGCTAATAATAAAAAGGTTAAAACAAGAAGGGTGACTGTTCTTAATCCTCGTTTATCAGATAATAATTGCTTTTGATCGTTCATTTTTTGCTCCGTTATCCAAATATGGCTTTAATAAAATAAAATAAAATGATGGATATGATCGCTCCAATTGGAACTGTAAAAATCCATGAAATAAAAATATCTCGCGTTGTATTTAAATTAATGGCTTCCAAACCTCTAGCAAAACCTACTCCCATGACAGCTCCCACTAAAGTATGTGTTGTAGAAATGGGCATCCCAAGATAAGAAGCTAAAACAATGGTTGTTGCGGCTGCAAATTCTGCGGAAAATCCACGGGAAGGAGTGAGTTCTGTAATTTTTCTTCCGATGGTTTCAATGACCCTCCATCCCCATGTTGCCAAACCAATCACAATACCTAACCCTCCTACAGCTAGAGCCCAAATTGGAATTGGAGCTTCAACTGCATAGATACCGGTGGTTAAAATGGCAATGGCAGCAGATAATGGACCAATCGCATTGGCTACATCATTGGCTCCGTGAGCAAATGCCATCATGCAAGCACTCATAATCTGTAAATAACTAAATATTTCTTCCACTTTTAAATATTCAGAATGACTTGTTCCACTATGCTGTTTTTCTTGAATGGATTGAGTTAATCCTTCGACTTCTTGTACAATTAGACCCGTATGATAATTGAGTTCTCCTTCAGTTGCCCCAAGGACTTTTTTGAGGTGTCGGCAAGCTTTGTTTAAAGAATGAATGATTTCTAATTGCGGAGGAAGGTGCAATTGAGGTTGTTGAATGGATTCAATACGTCTTACTAAAAAATAACTTATTATAGCGCCTACTGAGCTCACGGTCAAAGTGATCAATGTTTTATCAGTGATATTTAAATTTAAATTGATATTAGCCATGCCTTGAGAAACAAAGACAATACTTAAAATTGATAGTAAGATGAAGACCAGCCAAGGGGTTAGTCGTTTGGCAGCTGCGATAGGGTCCGATTTAAAGAAAATTTTCCTGCGTAATAAAACGAAGATAATATAGCCTAAAATTCCACCCATTATAGGGGATAGAACCCAACTACTAATAATAAAAGCAACATTACCCCAATAGACTGTTTCGATACCGCCAACGATACAACCAAATCCAATAATTGCACCTACAATGGAATGAGTCGTTGAGACAGGCCATCCAAAATAAGAAGCAATTTGTAACCAGATTCCCGCGGAAGCAAGAGAAGCGAGCATCCCATAAACAAGGGTTCGTGGATCATGGATAAAGTAATCGGGATTAATAATCCCACTTTGCATGGTTTTAGAAACGTGGGATCCGAAGAAAAAAGCGCCACAAAATTCAAGGACAGCGGCAATAAGGACTGCTTTTTTTAGAGTAAGTGCGCCTGAACCAACAGACGTACCCATGGCATTGGCTACATCATTAGCTCCAATATTCCAGGCCATGTAAAAGCCTGTAACGATGATAATGATGAAAAGTGCAGTATCCATAAAATTTATTATTTAATTTCTAAAGTCATTCGAATTCGATAGCCTAAATTTTCCGATAAATTGGAAATCGCAGCTATACTTTGAAAAAGTCTTTGCCATTGATGAAAAGTCACATAAGTGAGTTGATCTTCTGCCTTAAACAAGCATTTCAGAAGTTTACGTTGGAGTAAATCCACTTCATGCTCGCGATAGGCTACTTCATCCACCATGGATTGCACTTTTTTGGCTTCGCTCCCACCAAAAGAAGATTCCACTAGATCTGGCAATTCTTGAATAATCAATAATGCCTCATCAAAAGTTTCGATATTTTTCTGAACAAAGAGTTTAAACTCTTCTCTAAAAATTGGCAATAACTCTAATGGTTTTAAAGTAACTATTACTCCTGCATCTTCTACTTTATCGGCAATTGAGTCCTGAAGAGACAAAATATCCAATAAATTACCTCGATTAATGGGAAGAAAAAGACTCGTTGGTAAATTATTTCTAATGTCATTTTTTATGAGATCGGCATCGTGTTCGAGTCGAGAAATTTCTTCAGAAATTTGATCAAGAGAAGAGTAATCTTTAGCTTCTAATGCGTCATAAATTTTAGGTAAAGAATGAACACATTTTGCAACACTTTCCATATGTAGTTGCAAAAGGGAAAAGGGGGATCGGCCGAATAACTTCAGTATTGTTAACACAAAGAAATTCTCTTTATTTAATATTGATACTATCAAATTACTCAATGACCTATTCTTGAGCAAGGAATTTGTTTCGTTTGCATTTCATTTCTTTTCATTTTATATTTTTAATTATGAATAATTTTGAATCTCACCCCATTTTAAAAATAAAAGATTTAACAACTTGTCTAAAAGTTGGACATGAAGAATGGACTGTCGTCGATCGACTAAGTTTTAATCTTTATCGAGGAAAAACTTTAGCTTTAGTGGGCGAATCTGGATGTGGAAAATCCCTTGCTGCTCTTTCAATTATGGGTATTTTACCTCAGCCTCCAGCCCTTCCCTCGACAGGAGAAATTCTTTATCGTGATAAATCTTTATTAACTCTATCAGAAAAAGAAATGAGAGCCATTCGTGGTTCTAAAATTGCCATGATTTTTCAAGATCCAATGAGTGCGTTAAATCCAGTGTTTACGATTGGTAATCAGCTGATTGAGGTGGCTGAATTACATCTTGGATTATTTGGAGATGAAGCTTGGGATCGAGCAAAACAAGCATTGGAAGATGTGGGAATTTCAAATGCTGAAGAACGATTATCCTGTTATCCCCATCAGCTTTCGGGTGGACTTAAGCAGCGTGTGATGATCGCTATGGCTTTAATGTGCGAGCCTGATGTTTTAATTGCAGATGAGCCTACGACAGCTTTAGATGTTACGATTCAAGCCCAGGTTTTAGATTTAATCCGTCAATTGCAAAAGAAAAATGGAATGGCTTTGTTATTGATCACACATGATATGGGGGTTGTTTCTGAAATGGCCGATGAAGTCATTGTAATGTATTTAGCACAAGGCATAGAGCATGGAGGTGTGAATGAATTGTTGGATCTTCCTTTACATCCATATACAGTAGGGCTTTTTCAATCAAGGCCTTCACTGGAAAATCAAAAAGGTCAGTTAAAGCCGATTGCTGGACAAGTTCCGTTGTTTAAGCATATTCCTAAAGGATGCAGATTTCATCCTCGTTGTCCTTATGCAATGGATAAATGTCGAAAAGGAATTGTGCCTGTTTTTCATCCAGATTCTTTACAACATTATACAAAATGTTGGTTATATGATGGATCTGATGAAAGTCAAGAGGGTCGAGAGCGTTTAAGTCAGGAAAAAATATGACTACTCCGTTATTAGAAGTGAGAAATTTAAAAAAAAGCTTTCCACTTTTTTCTGGATTATTTCGAAAACAAACAGGTGAGATTGTAGCAGTGGATGATGTTTCATTTACATTACAGCCTGGTCAGGTTTTAGGAATAGTTGGTGAATCAGGAAGTGGAAAAAGTACTGTTGCAAGAGTGGCGATTCGATTGATTGAGCCAACAGAAGGGGAAAGTTTTTTTGAAGGAAGATCCCTTTTTTCGATGAATAAAAAGGAATTGAGACAAATTAGAAAAGAGATTCAGATTGTTTTTCAAGACCCTTTTTCATCGTTGAATCCGAGAAAAAATATCCGTGAAAACATGGGGGAAGCTTTATTTTACCATGGAATTGTTTCAACATTAGATGAACAGGCTGAGCGTGTAGCGCAAACATTGATGCAGGTGGGTCTTTCGCCAGATGTGATGATGAGATATCCCCACGAGTTTTCGGGTGGACAGCAGCAACGCATTTGTATTGGTAGGGCAATTATTTTGCGACCAAAATTAATTATTTGTGACGAGGCAGTTTCAGCGTTGGATGTATCGATTCAAGCGCAAATTTTAAATTTGTTGTTAGATTTAAAAGAAAGATTAAATTTAGGATATTTGTTTATTTCACATGATTTATCGGTGATTAGACATTTGTCAGATCACATTATTGTGATGAAAGAAGGTAAAGTGGTTGAAAGTGCCGAGACAAATGAATTGTTTGAGAGTCCACAGCATGCCTATACGAAGGCATTATTGGGAGCTATTCCGAAGTTAAGGGTAAGAAAATAGATTAGAAAAATGTACAAATTAAAAAAATTTAAAATCATAGAATTTAAAAATTGACACATACATACTCACAATTACTTTTCCATCTTGTATGGTCGACAAAAGAACGTCGACCATTAATTTTACCTGATTTTAAAAAAGCTCTATATGAATATATGGCAGGTATATTTCGTTCATTAAAATGTTATTGTTTATTAATTGGAGGTGTGGAGGATCATATTCATGTTTGTGTTGAAATCCCTCCCTCTTTGAATATTAGTGATGTAATGAAAACTGTTAAAGTAAGCACAACCAAATGGATTAAACAAAATTATGTCAATTGTAACGATTTTGAATGGCAACAGGGTTATGGAGCTTTTAGTGTTAGTACTTCAAATAAAAATGTTCTTTTAGAATATATTAAGAATCAAGAACAGCATCATAAAAAAGTTGATTTTAGGGAAGAATTCTTAATTCTGTTGCAGAAACATGGTGTTAAATTTGAAGAAAAATATCTTTGGAAATAGTTTTTTTCTGGCACCCTCTTCGAGGGTGCATGATGTATTAACTGCCTTTCCCATAGCTAC
>JAUXSJ010000037.1 GCA_030679615.1 Parachlamydiaceae bacterium
CATGCATTAGCACCGCAACCCATAATGGGATCCATCCGGCAAGAGTAGGCAATGTAGCTAAAAGAATGGCCCCTGCTGCAATGCACAAATTCTCAATGACAATTCGATGAGTTTGATTTCCTTTTAACATGAGCCAATCTAAACGCTCAAGATTATCTTGTAATAAAACAACATCGGCTACTTCAATTGCTGTTCCGCTTCCAACTTTTCCCATGCATATGCCAACGGTTGCTCGAGCTAAAGCTGGAGCATCATTTATCCCGTCGCCCACCATGGCTAGCCCATTCAATTGGCTTAATTGCGTAACGTATTGCAATTTATTTTCAGGACGAAGATTTGAATAGAATTCGTCTATTCCAAGTTTGTTAGCTACACGAATAGCACTTTCTTTGTGATCTCCTGTCAACATAAGAAGCTTCCATTTTCCAATATTTTTAAGTCTTTGAATCGTTTGTTCAATATTAGGTCGAATGGTGTCTTGAAAGCTGAAAATAAATAAGTCTTTATCAATTAACAGGAGAGCAATTGAAAAGCCTTTTTGAAGATCATTTTGAATTGAATCATTCATGACAATTTGTTGAGAATCTGAAAGATATTGACGAATATAATCAGGATGACCCATATAAACAGGTATTTCATTGTTATTATCTTTTAAAATTCCTTCTAAACCGTAGCCAGAAATTGCTTTAATATTTTTAATTTCTTTTTCTTTTATTCCTTGATCTATGGCAAATGCAGTCACTGCTTTTGCAATAGGATGAGTGACATGTATTTCTAATCCGTAAGCAATACTTAGAATTTCATTATCACTCCAATTCCTTTCGATAGTCCCAATAGGATGAAATTCATTTAGGGATAAATTTCCCGTCGTTAATGTGCCTGTCTTATCAAAGGCAATGACAGAACATTTTGAAAGGGCATCAAGAACGGCACCACCTTTAATTAGTATTCCTTCACGAGCACAAGCACTCACTGCGCTAAGATATGCAATGGGTAAAGCAATAATTAATGCACAGGGAGACGCAGCTACTAAAAAAGCAATGGCTCGATAAATAGACCCTTCATGTCCAAGAAATGAAATCGAAAATACAAAAGGTAGGACTAAAGCAAATAATATCGATAATAAAATAATTGATAAGGAGTAAGTTTGAGAAAGTTGATCAAACCATTTTTGAAGAGGAGGTTTTGCTTCTTGAGCTTCCGTGACCAATTGAATCATTTGAGTCAGCGTCGATTCAGCATTTGTTTTTGTTACTTCTAGTGTAAAGGTTCCATCTAAATTACGAGCTCCTGCTGGAACTGAATCACCTGGCTTTTTTAAAATAGGCTGTGATTCGCCTGTTAAATGAATGAGGTTAACAGAAGAAACTCCATCAAGGATCATTCCATCCAAAGGGACGATTTCTCCAGCACGTATAAAGAGTTTAGTCCCAGCTTTAATAGTTCTAATAGGTCTTTCAATTAATTCTTTGTTTTCAACAACCGTAGCTTTTGTAGGAGAAAGTTGATGAAGTTGAGTAAGTGATTTTCTAGATTGATTAGTGACAGTTTCTTGAATTGACCCTGATAATGCAAATAAAATTAATAAAAGACCTCCTTCCATGCTACTATCAATTAGAACAGATGAAAAAGCAGCTAATGTCATTAACATGTCGATATTGACATCAAAGTTAAATAAGTCTTCTAAAGAAGCGATGAGAAAAGGAATTCCTGTAAAAAAATAAACAAAAAAAAGAAAAAGATTTGATATAGGCATTAGGAAAGTGAAAAAAGATAATGCGTAAGAAATCAAAAAAAAGAGAGATGAAAGCAAAGAAATTTTCAATGAAAGATGTGATCCCCACTTCCTTGCTTTGCCTGTTAAAAAAGGACTAGACCATTCTTCTTTACCTAATCCAAAATAATCTTCGAATACAGTTGTTTTGACATGTGGCGAACGTGGCACAAAAGAAAATTCGATCATGAAACCCAGCCTTCTAATTGCAAAAAGTCCATTATAAATTTAATTATTCCTAATGAAAAAATCGCAAGAGAAAGATTCCAAATGACCGCGGAAATTGTTTTATTTTCTTCATAAAATGCTGAAAAGTAACCAGAAAAACCAATAATTAAACATCCTGCAAGATATACCGTCCAATTTAAAGAGAACTGATTTAAACCAAATAAAATAAGACTAGTTATCAAAATTCCTAAAAAAGTCCCTAAAGATTGATTTAAAGGATGTTCATGAACTTCTAATGGAATTCCAAATTTTTCTTCTATCATTACTTTAAGTAATCGATGGGGATCTGTTGATAATAACTCTACAATATCTTCAAGTTGTTTCCCTTCAAATCCTTTTGCTTTATACATTTCTCTAAGTTGATTTTCAGTTCGTTCTGGATTGTGATCGATTTCCCATTTTTCTTGTTCTAAAAGTCGATGAGAGCGTTCTAATCGAGACCAAGCAATCCAGGCTGTTTGACCGGTTTTCCAAAACATCCATCCCAATAAAAGCAAACCTATCAATATTTCCTGCTGAACAAATGACAAATGGAAATAACTGAACAAAAATTTCAATAAGAGAAAAATAAAAGCTGTTTCTTTGATAGCATCAATGCCAGCTAATATGGGGTTTGTAAATTTTGTTCCACGATATTCATGAGATAGGATATTGCAATAGGAAGAATCAGAAGCATCTTTTAATGTTTTAGGGGGCTTTTGATGATGGTGATGACCGTGTCCCATATTAGACCTCTTACAAAAGTGATAAGAACCTGTTTAATATTCGAGAGATTATTTTTCAACCTGCTTAGAAAGAACTCGAATATGAGCCATTATCATTTTAGAAAAGGTCTATTATTCATCAAGGCTCAGCATAAGAAGTTTTTAATACTTGTCCCTGCCATTTTTCTTTAAGAGCTGAAGTTGGATAATAAAATTCTGCTGCCAGTTCAAAAGGAAAATTTGGAGCTGGTAAATCTGTTAATGTTTGAATAAGGGTTCGCTCTTTTTTTTGCAAAGCTAATTGAACTTCAATTGGCGAGTCTTCTCCAATAAAATTTTTTAAAGGTGCGAAACACTCTTCTCGAGGATAAAGTAAGGCAGATGTTTTTGTTGAATATTTTAACCAGTCAAAAATAAAGGTTTCAAATTTCCAAGCATAAAGATCTTTAGAAAGAACAGTATTTTCACGATCATAAAATTTAGCTGATTTCCATGCTTTATGCAAAGGAAGATGAATTTTTTCTTCAACAATCCGTTTGATAAATGAAAGTGAGAAACAAAATAAACTTAAATTGCCACAGCAATGATTTAATTTTCCATCAGCTCGACGACTACATGCTTCTTGTGAAGGAATCTCCGAATATTCAATGACCTCGCAATGATTATCCTTTTTAACGACTACTCCAACTTTTTCTTCAGGATAGACTTTTTCAGTGCATTTCAATGTGATTTCATTATTTTCCTGAAAATGAAAACCTAATAATTCGGCATCAAAGGGATCGGCCAGAGGGTTATCAATAGGGATTAAATGAAGGTATTCAATGCCTTTTTGATTCCACTTCCCCCAAATTCCTGATTCCACAAAGCGTAATAAACTATGTCCGTTTCCATCTGATCCCATCGCTATTTTTGATGCGGTTTCTAAATAAAGATGGCTTGAAGAATCTAGCAATGGAAGTTGATCTTGTATGAAAAAATCAATTTGATCGACAGATAAACCAAAATAATGATTTTTTTTAAAAAAATCTCGTGTTTGTCGATCATTTTCTTGAGAAGTCATGATCGCAATATTTAAAGGGCATTCTGCCCATTGACTTGCTGCAATGACTTTTTCAATGATTAATTGAAATAAGGACTTGTTTTTGATGATTGAAATTGGATAGCAACCTTTTGGACCTTCGAATTTTAAACGCGATCCTTGACCACCTGCTAGGACAACGCAACCTAGTCGACCATTTTTGATTAGTCTTTGTCCAATTTCAACATTTTGTAAATTACCGGAAAAACTAAATTGATCAAACGGTTCAATGTCTAATAATGAAGCATGCGCAGGTTGCTGAAGGAGCTTTTTTTGTGAATTTAAAAGGGTAAGATCGATGGATGAACATTGTTTTAATAAATCTGCAAGTTGTGTTGGAGAAAGTGTGTGTTCAAATTTAAAAAGTTGAGGTTCGTTTTTTTTTAAATAAGTAACAGCAGTATTAGTGTTTAACATGTTTTTTTTATTTTATAAGTTTTTGGATACTTTCATAGACTTCATCAATACTGATTTCTTTCATGCAACGAAAATCAATTGGACATTCTCTGCGATAACAAGGTGAGCAAGGAACATGTTTATGAATCACCAATCCTCCGTTATAAGGTCCTGTCGCAACATCACTTGTAGATCCAAAAAGTGCAATTAATGGAACACCTAAAGCTGATGCAATATGCATAGGGCCACTGTCATTAGTTAAGAACAAATGACACATTTGGATCAAGGCCATCAGTTGTCTTAAAGTAGTTTTTCCCGCTAAATTAATAACCCGCTCGGAGAAGTTAGAACAAATGTCCTGTACTAAAGGTGACCCAGCTTTATCTCCAAAATAAATGATTTTTATCGATGGATTTTCTAACAATTTTTCTGTTAGTTTTTTAAAGCGATCAGGTAACCAACACTTTGCAGAACCAAAGGCAGCTCCAGGATTTACACCAATTAAAAGATCAGAAGATTTAATTCCAAATGTTTTAAGACATTCATGCGCTTCTTGAATTTCTTCATTGGATAAATAGAGTTGAGGAGGTGTTTTGGATAAAGGAATTCCCAGGGGTTTAATTAATTCCTTATAAGTTTTCACAAGATGCTGAGTTTTAAATTCTTCATGAAAAGAGATAGGGTAGTCTAACAGTGCGCTGCGAAATCCCCCTTTAAAACCTAAACGATTTTTTACCTCACCTCTCCAAAACCACCAAGCAGAAGAGAAAGAATTAGTGAGTAAAATCCCTAAATCGTAATGACCCTGTCTTAATGGAATAATAATATCGCCATGAGATTCTCTATGCATCCATCCACTTGGTCGTTTAAATTGTAAAATTTCATCAATATGAGGATCTTTTTGAATGATTGCTCCGAGCCCGCCTTGACACATAGCAGTGATTTTTGCTTTTGGAAAATGATGACGTAAATCGGCTAAAATAGGAGTCGCCATCACTAAATCTCCCAACCAATTTGGCATTCGAACAATAATATTTGTGGGATTTATTTGTGGAATCATAGTATTTTTGTTCATGGCCGTCACATTCCTTTTCTGAATAATAGATAAAATCCAATTGATCTTCAAAAGCCAAACTTTTATGTTTTATACGAATCTACTAATAGACTTATTAATCTAGGAGATCAGCCTTGACATTATTAAATGATACTAAAGATGAAAATGATCAAGTAAATTCTTATTTGGAGGTTTTTCCATCTAATGAAGATGGTCAAATTTTGCATCTTAAGAGATTATTAGTCACCTTAAAACAACATTATGAAAAAAATGTTCACACCTTACATGTCCAGTTACAAGCTGAACAAAATCAAAGAATTGCATTACAAAAAGATTTAGAACAGTCGCAAAGAAAAGTGATTGAATTTCAAAATCAACAAGAGAAAAGTCAAAAGCAATCTCAGGAAATAAAAAATGACTTTGAAAATGAAATTCAATCATTACAAAGTCAATTATCATCATTAAAAGAGATTCTAA
>JAUXSJ010000041.1 GCA_030679615.1 Parachlamydiaceae bacterium
TACATATGGCTGAAAAATTTTACAAATAAGATGCCAAAAAGAGCAATTTTAGCAATCAAGTGGAATTTCGAAAGAATTCTAATTAATAAATTTACTTTTCCTTTTTAATAAACTCCATATCACTCATTATTTTTGGCTTCCAAATAGTCCTTAATGAATTCATAATCGCAATGACATCAATAAATTCTTGTGTAATAGCACCAGCAACAGGTGGTAGATAACCAAATGCAGCAATAATCATTCCTAAAATGGATAGCGACATCCCTCCCACGGCACTTTGTAAAGCAATCTTTCTCATTCTTATGCCGATATGTAAAAACTCGTCCACTTTTTCTAAGCTGCTGTCCATGATAACAGCTCCTGCTGCTTCTGCTGTAATATCGCTATTGCGCCCAAATGCAATCCCCACTGATGCAGCTAGTAAAGCCGGTGCATCATTGATACCATCACCCAAATAAGCTGTTTTTGCCTGATTAGTTTCATTTACAACAATATCAACTTTTTCTTCAGGACTTTTTCCTGCATAAACTTCTGTAATTCCTACATGATCTGCTAAATATCTCACCTCTTCTTCACGATCTCCTGAAACAATTATGACTTTTTTGATTCCGTGTTTTGGGAGCAAATGTTGTATGAAAGACTGGCTATCGGCTCTTGGAGAATCTCTAAAACGATAATGTGCTGCTAATTGATGATCGATGAGAATAACGCATTCAAGTCCTGCACCTTGAGGTAAAATGGAAAGATCTTTACCTAAGCCTATTTTATCAAGCTGTTTGCGGCTTGTGATAATGATTTCATGTTCGTTAACGATAGCATGAAGTCCTGCACCTTTTGGTTCACTAATTTTTTGAGCATCAATCAGTTTAACATTCTCTTCGGCGGCTTTTTCTAGTATTGCACTGGCTAAAGGATGTTTTGAATATCTTTCTACGCTAGCGACTAATTTAAGAATTTCCTTAGGGTTGTTATTGTTATAGACAGTCTGATCCGTTAAAGTTGGTTTGCCATAAGTGAGGGTCCCTGTTTTATCAAAAATCATCGTCTTACATTGATCAATTTGTTCTAGGACAACAGAGTTTTTGATTAGGATTCCGCGTCTGGCAGATAATGAAATAGATCCTATAATTGCAACGGGTATTGCAATCAATAAAGGGCATGGTGTTGCAATTACAAGTACAGCCAAAAAACGTATTGCTTCGCCACTGATCATCCAGGCTAAAATAGCAATAATGATGGCAATTGGGGTATACCAAGCACCTAATTGGTCGGCAAGTCTCCGCAAATGAGGACGTTTTTGTTCTGACTCAGACATGACTTGCATGATTTTGGCATATCGCGAATCTTGAGCTAGTTTAGTCGCTTTGATGGTAAGTGAAGCATCGCCATTGATGGATCCAGAAAGAACATCTGAACCAGGAGCTTTAGAGATAAGAAATGGTTCACCGGTCAAATATGATTCATCCATCACACCATTTCCAGAAATAACTTCACCATCTACAGGACAAATTTCATGAGGAAATATTAAAATTGTTTCCCCGATAGAAATCTGTTCTACGCCAATATCTTCGATTAAGTCACTGTTTTTTCGATGAGCTGTAGTAGGTGCTCTTTTTGCAAGCACTTCAAGCATTCTGGATGCGGTTCTTATAGCATAATTTTCTAAGGTTTCGCCACCGGAAAGCATTAACACAACTAATGATCCAGCTAAATATTCTTCTAATAAAATGGCAGTAATAATAGACATTCCTGCGAGTAAATCTGAGCCAAATTGAAAATTTATTAATTTTCGTATGAGTTGTATTACAAGGATGCCTCCACCTATAGCAAGAGTGATATAAAGTGGATATAAAGAGTATGATTGTAGACCAGGTATTAAATATCTTAGGACTAAATGTAAAGTTATGCTTATGATTGCCAAAATAGCAATATAGCCTTCTATGCCAATTCCTGATTTTTTTAAATAACGTTCATTCATTCAAAAAATTTCCCTACAGCATTATACAAGTAACTTCTTAACCACAAGACTTTAATTAGAATGCAAAGATAAGTTCAGTAACATTTCAAAGTTAATTAACTATAATTCAACTTGTCATAAAATTTTTTTCAGTACGAGAAAATTGTATTTATTCTTTTCTTAGCTTATAGCTCTCAAACCTATCAAGCTATAAGGATATATTACTAAACTAGATATGATCATTGTTTGCTACAGTTTCTAATAGATCCACATCAAGGTTACAAATTAACTTTAGATTTTGATTAATCATATCAATAGGCCAGTTCCACCAAGCAATTTTTTGCAAACGATCAATAGTCTTGTCATCAAAACGCATTTTTACAACTTTGGCGGGATTGCCCGCAACAATGGAATACGCAGGAACATCTTTAGTGACGACTGATCTTGTTGCGATGATTGAACCATTTCCAATTGTCACACCATTCATGATAAGTGAGTCATAGCCGAACCAAACGTCGTGGCCGACTATAATATCTCCTTTTACAGGTAAATCGGAAACATTAAAGGCAGATTCCCAACCACAGCCAAAAATAGGGAAAGGATAAGTGCTAATCGCATCAAGTTTATGGTCACCTGTCATAATAAACCGGGTTTCTGCAGCAATGGCACAGAACTTTCCGATAACAAGTTTGACCTTAGAAAAATCGTAATTGTACAAAACATTGTTTTCCTCGAATTTATCAGGACCATATCGACAGTCGTCGAAATAAGTATAATCCCCAATAAAAATATTTTTGGCTTTAACAAAATTTTTCAGAAAAACAAGTTTATCATAATCTTTGATAGGGGTAGTGAGTATCAGGATTCGGGCAAGTCATTTTATTCTCCGTTAATAATTTTTTTAATCACAAAACAATATATCTTTAAATGTAAGAAGTTCAGTCACATCAGAGACGTCAGAGAGGGTTCTTTGAAGTCTAAGAAGCCTCTTTTTTTTCTTTATTGACAAAGGTGTGCACTTCGATATCTAAAAGATGAGTTACAAATGATAGCATTTTTTGATGGCATGATAGGCTCTTTTGTAGGGGGCACAAGAATTAATTCTTATCCATTTACTTAAAGGCCAATGCTTACCAGAAAGAAGAGTACACCATGTCCAAATTCCTATTTGATCTAAATGACCAGTTTGATTTTCGTTTTCAACAATGTCGAGAAGTTGGAAAACAACTTGATGAAATGCTTTCACCTGTTGATCGTTTTGATCGTATTGATATTTTGCGTAAAAATGTTGCGCTATAGCTACGTAATCCCATTTTGAAAAGCCTTCACCAGGCATTTCAGGTGCTTCCATTTTTAATCCAGATTCATACCAGCAAATCAAGCATTTACCCCAGCCTATTTGATAAGCAATTAGATCTGTTACACTTACTTTCCCTCCGGTTCCATTTATCTTTTTTAAATTTCGTTCAGAAAAAGGAATTGAAACGATGAGTTTTATTAATCTATCGTATTCTTTTTTAATTTCTAAACTTAAAGGAGCTTTCAAAACTTGTTCTGCATTTAGAAGGTTTTCGATCATTTTGTTCATTTTCTTCTATTAATTTAAATGTTAAAGATAAATTAAATCTCTATTTTAGTCTATTGAGTATATGTTAACAGTGTAATAAATGAATATTAAGTAGGTGTCTTAATTAAAAGATTATCTATTTGAATTAGATTATAAATTTTTTATGTTTATCCAGCCTCAATCAAGCTTCTTTCTAGTATTCTTTGATTGTATCAAAAAATTTTTGCTTAATCCATAGAGAAACTTGAACAAGGCTTATTAAGACAGGAACCTCAACCAATGGTCCTATTACTGCAGTGAAAGCTTGCCCGGAATTAATGCCAAAAATTGAAATTGCAACGGCAATGGCAAGTTCAAAATTATTAGAGGCCGCCGTAAAGCTTAAAGTTGCAGATTGTTCGTAGTTAGCCCCTGCTTTATAGGAAAAATAAAAAGAGAATATAAACATGATCAGAAAATAAACAGCTAATGGCAAGGCAATAATTAGTACGTCAAAGGGAAGTTGCACAATATATTCTCCTTTAAGAGAAAACATTACAAGTATTGTGAACAAAAGCGCACCAAGAGTAATGGGGGAGATGAGTGGCATAAAATAATTCTCATACCAATCAATTCCTTTAGTCTTAATTCCAATAATTCTTGTAATAATTCCTGCTAAAAATGGAATGCCTAAATAGATGAATACACTATTGGCTATTTCACTTATGGAAATATTGACAACGCTGCCTTCAAATCCAAAAAAAGGAGGTAAAAGTGTAATAAAAACATAAGCATATAAAGGAAATAATAGAATTTGAAAAATAGAATTAAAAGCTACTAGCCCGGCACAGTATTCTCTGTCACCTTTTGCTAAGTTATTCCAAACAATAACCATGGCAATGCACCTTGCTAATCCGATTAAAATAAGACCCACCATATATTCAGGATGGTTCGGTAAAAAGATAATTGCTAAAGCAAACATTAAAATCGGACCAACAAGCCAATTTTGAACTAACGAGAGAAGTAGGATTTTATAATTTCTAAAGACTGCTCCAATACGTTCGTATTTAACTTTAGCTAAAGGGGGGTACATCATTAATATAAGACCAATTGCTATAGGAATATTTGTAGTGCCAAATTGAAATTGATTAACGACATCCCGGATGCCTGGATAGAAATAACCAGCCCCCACACCAATTAGCATGGCTATGAAAATCCAAAACGTTAAGTACCGGTCTAAAAAAGAAAGACGCTTTACAGTATCGTTTATCATTATATTATCCTATTTTTCAACCCTTAGAGACGGTGACAATTCTTTTTTGCTTGATTAGCCACTTTTATGTCATGTGTAACCTTGACTATGGTACTCCCTTCCTTATTTAGATCAATTAAAAACTATAAGCCTTCTAATAATAAAAGGATCTGAATACTTTGAATGGCTGAAATGCAGGTTTAACAAGGGAAAGGAACGTTTAAAAAAAGGTTAATCCGGTAATCCTCAAGGTTCACCAAAAGCCTCCAGCGCTTATACAAATCGATGCTTAGGAAGGCGATAACAAGTCCTTGCAGTTGGACACAACTTTTCTTAGACTCTTTTAACTAATAAAATTTGGAGTGCGGGTGATTTGTAATTCGTATCAACCTAAAGTAGTTAAAATATTGAAAAGTCCAGATTCTAATGATACAATGTAGCCTAGACTTTAGTCTGGGCTTGTTTTTGCAGGCTTTAGCCTGCAAGTCCAGCTATTTTTTTACCTTTTACTGCTACATGAAGACTATCCTTATAGCATTTTTTTATGATAATCTTAACTAGACTTGCAGGCTAAAGTCTGCAAAAAAAAAGCCCAGACTAAAGTCTAGGCTACATTTCTATCATTTTCGACCCAAATACTTGACATTCTTTCTATTCAACGAGAAGTAGCCACACTCGCCTGGGCTATTGCAAATAGCCTTTTCAGGCTATTTAAAATTTTATGGTTAAAAATGTAGTACGAAGACGATATTTACCGATGAAAAATGGGTAAAATTTCCCTTATGCGATATCATTGACTCTGTTATAGTCGATTAAATCACAGTTGATAAAATTTTGACCAGCGTCAAAGCTCTCGCGATTGAATAAATTTTTTCATGTGCAATATTAAATCAATAATGCACATGAAAAAATTTTTCAATCTCGAGGCTTTGACGCGGTCAAAAATTATCAAATGTAATTTAATCG
>JAUXSJ010000042.1 GCA_030679615.1 Parachlamydiaceae bacterium
AGCTTCACTTTCCAACCAAAAGAGGCCTCACTCGACCGGCCTGAATCAGGCCGGGACAGCCTGACTACCTTCAGGTGTACCTGAAATTTTAAATTTAATTAACTTTACCCACAAGCATTTGAAAACAATGACAGTTAATACAAACCATATTTCAATTAATTCTTCTAATTTAAATTTTCCAGAAACAAATGAAAATAAATCTCTGAATTTATCAATACAAGAATCACAGGAAGAAATTTTAATAGAAGAAAATTTTGTTGATCCGATTGAGGGACATTTTAACAAACAAAATATACTCTTTAAACTTTTACTTTTTCACGGAATAATCGATCACGAAGGAAAACTTATCAGAAGCTTATGTACAAGCAAAAACATTCAATTCAATCCTATTAATCTTTCTTTCGAAGATCATGATAGCCCTTTCCTCTATCAACTTTTATGGACTAATAAACAAATTATTCTTTCTGATTTTCAAAACATTTCTGACGGTCAATGGTCGATTGGAAATACATTAATGATGATAAATGATCAAGTCTTTAAGAACCAAAGCTATAAGAATGAAGATCTTTTCAGCAACGTATACCCCTCTCACGGTCATATATTACTTGATCAAGAGTCATCCTTCAAAAGTATATGCAAAGATGGATTTCTTGAACCCTTTTTAGAGGCTTTTTATCAAACGACTGATTCAAATGATACGCATAACATTGATCAATTACTTGCGATTTATCAAAGCGATAAATTTTTTATTCAAACACAACAATCTACAGCTAGTTTTTATCTTATTTGCCATTCTGGTTTGCATGAAGAAATTAAAAACATTCTCATAAAGTCTTTTGAAGAAGCTTTTCCTTATGAAAATTTTGATTTACATGGAAAAGTAAAAACTAATGATCTAATAACAAAGTTGGAATTTTGCTTCGTCAATGGAAATGCTTGTTTTATTTTAATGCCCGTTGAATGTCAATTGCCTCATGAATTTTTATTCCTAACCCTTGTGAATAATCAAGATCAATTCAATGCCTATATAAAAATTTTACATGAAAAACCGGAACAATTTGTCCTCAACTTACTTTGCGATCAAATCAATACAACGGATGGATTTCAACAAATTTATTCTTTATTAGATCTTTTCTACAATACCCCATTAAATACCCCGGTTATTTTAGAAAAAACACTTGCTAAATCTTTAATGAAAAAAATTAGCTCATCCCAAGCTCTCAATTCATTACAGACTGAACTAAAATTGCAACTTCTCAACTTTGTCCGGTTGTTTAATTACAAAATAAATGGATCCATCGATTCAATTGTCATTCTTTTAGATTTAATTCTTCAAAAATTAGAAAACGAAAGTGTCCTTTTATTTCAAAGAAAACAAGAGAATGTACAAATTCCACGTTTTCTTTTTAGATTATTTCAATCCTTACAACAACATGAGTATCTTGATAACCAATCAATTGACCTACTATACCAATATCTAAATAGTCTTGGGTGGATCTACCATCATTATCCATCAGATTTACTGATTGATATCTTGATGAAAAATCTAATCATTTATCAAATCCCCTTCAATGTTTTAACAGCATGGATGACCTTTCTTTGTTTACAAAATGCACGATCTTGCCTAATAGAGATAAACAATGAATCCTTTTATATTATTCAGGGCACGTTTCAATTAAAAATTTCGAATCAATTAGAGTCAACTTTCCAAATATTGATTGAGTATTTTAAAGAATTTTCACAAAATGATTTTCAGCCTTTTTATTGGCTCTACGAACATTTTAATTCTTCATTTTTCCAACTATCTCAACCTTTCATGAATTTATCTTCAATTGAAAGTCTATGGCTTGAAAAGTTTGCTCATACCATGCTTAACCACGATCAAAAAATCATTTCGTTCTTAGGGATTCAAATTAATTTATGGCTAATTAAGCATCATGTCTACCAATACATTAACGATATTCTCTATGATGATGAATTCGTCACGATATTGAAAATGATTCGTAAAGTCACAACAAAAATGCAAGAAACGCAATTAGTCTATCCTTATATTAACAATCAATTGATTTCGATATTAAACACGCTATTTAACCAAATAAATGCAAATAAAATTCACTCTATTTCAGAACAGGATTTATTCGATTTACTTTTAAGTAATACATTCATTAATCAATTGCTTGATTTTTCCGTAGCCCTTAAACACTGTTATCAAAATCATTTACTCATTTTCTGTGAAAGTAAATTTAATAATGAACAAACAACAACACTTCTTTTAAAATGCATTTTTAAAGGTCATTTAGACTTCTATACAATTCCAGAAGTATACCATAAACTGATTCGTCCTTTTTTAAATCATTCACACGATTTTTCTAATCAAGAAATGCAAGTTCGCTGGAATGGTTTTAAAATGCTTTTTTGGCAATCTAATGCAAATCTACATCCATGGGAACTATTAATCCACAACTTGGAACAGCATCAAGAAACACATTTGAATCAAAATCCAATAGATGAATTCATTGACACCTATTTTATCTCTTTCGAAAAATTAAACTTAAAAGATGTAACTATGGCTAAAAATGATTTCAACCAAATCATTCAATCTCTCGTTCCCCTTTACATCAATCTATTCGAACAAAAAGTTCTTTCAAAAGCTGATTCGAATAATGAATTAACGCAAAAACTTGATTCTAGATTGAAAATCAACACTGCTTTATTAATACAACCTTTTATCAATCATCAGAAAAGCGATGCTTTAATTTTTTTATTAAACGAAATTAATAAAAATCAACATATTCAATTAAATTATCTTAAAAAAGATTATCTTTACCCGTTTTTGGAACAATATTTTATCATCAATAAAAACCTCAAATTTAAGACAAAATTATTAAAAAAAATAATCGAATCAGAACTAAGATTCCATTTAATAAATAATCCAATAAGATCCATAAAGAAAGAGACTCGTCATGTTTTTTCAGAAGTCGATATTCAAATACCAATATTCTTATTAAGTTTTTTTAAAAAAATCACAGAAAATGCTCCATATTTTAACAATGAGAAATACACAATCATAAAAATTCATTATAGCTTACTACTTGTTTGTGCAAATTTTAGTGTTTTAAATCTTAATAAAGACATTAAAAACATCGATTCAATTAAAATCGCAAAAACATTATTTAAAGCATCGAAGTATTTATTAGAAATAGAACAAAACAAGTCCACGGCACTTTTAGGCTTAGACACATTTGTCTATCCCTTTTTTCTCATTTTGAATCTATATTCAGAATATTATGACTTTAATACATCGAACAAAAAAGAATATGAAGAAATAAATAATCAAATTAATGAAATAACAAAAATTTTGATTGATCGAATGAATGAGCTAAATAATGAAGTCATAGAAATAACTATTCTAGAAAAAAATAAAAATATAAATGCTTATTTATTTGAAGATTTTTCAATTTTCTTAAAATCATTATTAACAATGATTATTTCGAATAAAAAAAATATTATAGAAACAACTATATTTCAATTTTTAGAAAGTATGCTCAAATCTATTCAAAGAAAAAAAACCTCGAATACAAATGACAATATCTTTTTCGAACTTTTGGAAATCGAATTAAATACATTAAAAAATTTTATCCAATCGGAGGTAAAACCGACAAATCGTCAAATTAAATTTATTAACGCTGAAAGGAAGTTTACTTTTCAAATCCAAACAATTGCAGGATTAGAATTTGTCATTGATCAATACAATAAAATTGACTCTAAAAATTATACTTTAAAAACTTTTAAAAATGACCCTGCTCTAAGAAGAAGGTATCAATTAATTTTCGATAAATTAAATTTTATTTTAATTGTTTTATTAAATAAAGTCGTATTAGTTGACGATAGTTTAAATTATTTATCAACATCTTCATCACCAATTGAAACACCGTTACAACAAGTTGTAAAATACATTGATGAGAATGTTAAGTCATTTTTTAAAATTTATGCATTCAAAGCAATTGTTAAAGAATTAAAAAAAGTGAATTTAAATTTTTTTAATAAAGAAGTCGATTTTATTAATAAAATCATTGAAAAATATGAAGTGAAAGAATTTGAATGATATTTAAGAACCTGTTTAATATTTATAATCAGGTTTTCGTTCGTATCCTTCTCTCACCAACCAAATTATCCTGCTCATCTTGCCGCTTGCGATCCTGCCTATCCCATAGGCATCAGGCTAA
>JAUXSJ010000023.1 GCA_030679615.1 Parachlamydiaceae bacterium
GTTTTTTATTTTGACGACATTAGGCGATGCCCTGAGCTGTTGTAATTTAAGCCTTTCAGACTAGTAAGTATTAATATTTTAACTATTTATTATTTTTAGCCTGATGCCTATGTGACAAGTCACGCGCACTCCAAATTTAGCTACATCAACTTAGTTAAATAGCTTTCCTCTTGAAATAATTGCATTACACATCATAAAAAGCTTGTCCAACTATTTACGGATTGCTTACATCAAATCCTGCAGCACGCGCACAATCTATTTCCAATTCGCTTTCGTTTGAATTTTCGTTATAATGAATTTCAAATTGTATTTTCACATTGTTCTCTTTTAACTCATCTTGAAATACTTCAGCTACATCATAAAATGCTTGTCCAACTATTTCAGGGTCATTGTTCAATTCAACAACACCAATAGCAGACGGATGATAAATAATCGCATTACCGCGATGGTTTTTGCTAATATCCACAATCGCTGTCAATTGATAATAGAAATTATAATAGGCAGACACATACTGTAGTTCTTTTGATGCTTCGGTCAAGACTCTTTGTTCTTTGTAATTTGGTGCAGAATTAAAAATCATATAAACAGGTTTTTTCTCTTCCTGATTGAAAAGATTACAAGGGTAACTTGCAAAATATGGAATTTGAAATTTTGTTTGGTTTTTTATAAATAAATTAAGAATCTTTTGTTCATTTTTATCATTTGGAGTGAGATATCCATTTGCGCATAAACGAATACCAACCTTTTCAAGCATATTAAATTTATTTTTCGTTAGCCCCTCATGAATCATTTCAAATAACATAGGATTTGTTCTAAGAGTTAAAGCTCCAGGCGTTTGATTGCCTTTTGATTGCTTCATGATTCCATCTGGATGATCATTCTGTTTTTTTTCTTCGACAATTGAAAGGTCATATAGAGTAGTCGCAGTAAATAAGTGGATAGTGTTTTGATCAGCAGTGGAGTCAAGAATTTGATTGTAGATGCTTTTTCCTGAATAATTAAACTTAAATATAGTTGAATCTAAGGAATTAGAAGGATTTTTTATATATGGGTTCGGTTGCTTGATTTGATTAGGTATGATCAATTTTGTGTTATTGAAATCATGACATTGATGGAAAATGTTATTTGTAGTGAATGATTTAAAAAAATCAAAAGGATTTAAAAAATAATTGTTATTAAAACACTTAGTTAAATCTCTTAAATTGTTTAATTTTTCCAAGTATTTATATTCTAATTTAAGAGGTATATAATTTTGTTGTTGGTAAATCTTTATTTCATCTTTTAATTCATCATTGTAATTGTTTTGAATGGGTTCAGCTATTTGAAATTCAGGTTCAATAATATTCGATGAGGAATTTTTTAAGTCATCAAGCGGAACATCTGTATTATTTAATTCATTTTCAGGATTAGATTCTGAGGATTCATGGTTAGGTTGATTGTCTTGATTAACAATTTTATTTTCAGCTATTTCTTGATTAGGTATGAGTTCTTCTTTTTCATCAGATGAAAAAGAGTGAATATTATTTATGTTTTTATTTGATTCATTTTCATTCGTTTCTTCCTTAACATCATCAACTAGAATCTCCGTATCCAGAGTCTCCGTATTTTCTTGTTGTGGAACATTGTTCTCTAGATTTTCTGGTTTTGGTATGCTTTCACTCTTTTGATTCTTATTTTTCCTAATAAAAATCAAGTAGGCTATTCCAAGCATAAGAGGATAGCTCATTGCACAAATAATTTTATATTTATTGTTTTTTAGACAACAACTCGCTTTATTAGTTAAATTATTCAAGACAGCCGAACATTCTGAAATTTTTTTAATTAAGGAATTCGCTTTTTCTCCATAAAATTTTTGATCTATATTAATAAATTGAGGGGTGTTGTTTATAAAATTTTTAATATTTTTAAGCATTTTAAATTCCTTAGTTGAAAAATAAATAATACTTGTTTTTAAAGTTTAAATCAATTTAATGATTAATTTTTTATATTATTAAAAATCATATTATTAACAAACAATATTAAGATGTCTTTTTTTGAAATAATGAGACTTAAAGGCTTAAGAGTGGAAAAGAAAATGTTCTATAAAAATCATTTCCAATAAAAACGATGCTTACCCACTTGCACCATTTTTGCTTCGCCGCCAGTACCTGCTAGTGCGACAATCCAAGCAATAATGCATAATATAGGGTTTGTGTGCCAATAGTACTGTGTTGCAAGAATAGCGACTGTTAGATGAGGTGCAAAAAGCCATCCAAACCAAGCTAAGAATCCAAAAGGGATAGTTACGGCAAATAGCATTGTTAATCGAGGAAAAAAGGTGATAAAGATTAAAAAAAAGATTCCGTGTTCATGCCAAAAATCCATTTTTCTTCTCCTTTTTAAATAACATTAATTTACTTTACTGTTATAAATTCGACAACCGAGAACTCTAAGATCACAAAGAAAAAGCTAGAAGTTTTGAGAATAAAAATGAGATTAATTTTTCTCAATTTCCTCAATTTCCTCAATTCTCTCTGTGATCTCAGTGTTCTCAGTGGTTAAAAATTTACAATATTTTTCATCATTTTAACAAATATTTAAAACAAATACTTAAACTAAAAAATCTATAATGGCTTCATCCAAGGGAAGTAAAGAACATCTCTAATTGAGTGAGAATTTGTTAAAATCATCACCAACCGATCAATTCCTATTCCGATACCCCCTGTTGGTGGCATCCCTTGGCAAATAGCCTCAATGAATTCTTCATCAAGAGGGTGCGCCTCTTCATTTCCTGCTTCTTTTTGTTGGCCTTGTTGCTCAAGCAAATCGCGTTGAATTTCTGGATCATTTAATTCACTGTAGGCATTACAAATTTCTTTACCTAAAATAAAGCTTTCAAAGCGCTCAACTAAGCCTTCTTGTCTTAATGTTGGATCTCGGTGTGGCTTGCATAAAGGTGTTGTTTCAATTGGGTGGTCATAAATATGATGAGGTTGCATCAGATGCTCTTCGCATTTAATCTCAAAAAGCCCACCAATTAATAAGCCTC
>JAUXSJ010000052.1 GCA_030679615.1 Parachlamydiaceae bacterium
CATGCACCAATGTTAAAACGATTATGTCCGTTTTTTAAAATTGGATAATGTTTCCATGCAAAAATACCATCAAAATTTAAATAACCTTCTGGATTATTTTCAAACAATATTTTAAAACTGCTAATTTGTGAATCTACAATAAAATATGTTTCTGAAGGTTCCAGACGAATATGTTGATCAACTATAATCGGACTCGTAGAACAGTTTTCGATTTTATAAATAGGTACAGGTGAGCTGTAACACATCATCATTGATTCTAATTCACGATTTTTGCAATCAACTTTATGTTGGACGACTCTTTGAAATTCATTAAGATTTATTTCATCAGAAGTTGTCTTAAGTGTTAAAGAATCATTTGGATATAGATCGAATCCGTTTGATCTATTTTCTATTGGATCAACATCAAAAGCAAGCATTGGAGCCGAAATTGGATTTAATATATCAAAGCGAGATAATTCTTTCCAAGCATCAGCTATATTGGGATTATTACGAAGAATTAGCAAAGGATCATCCATTAATTCTTCTGAAGAAATTAATGTTTTATTGTCTAACCCATAATAAAATTGATGAGTGTCTAGATCGAGCAAATTCCAATATCCTGGTCGATAACTAAAATCATATATTGTTTTACCGTGAATATTGGCTAATCTGATTTCAAAACCCAAAGATTGGCATAATTTTAAAAAGCATTGATTATACTCATTTTTAGAGCAATAACCTTGAAAATTTAAAAGATCAAAAGGATTTACTTCAATATGAGAGGTATTAGAAACAATAACTGATGATTTCCATAAAGCAAAAAGTTTGATAAGTGGTGTTTCTGAATCAGCTAGAGTTCTTTGTATATTGTGTAGAGAATAAAAAGTTTTTGAATCTACATAAGGAAAACAATCGAATATTGGTTGATTTCCAATATTTTCAACTGTGATTTCAGGACAATATAAGAAGTTATCAGGGTGAAGAAGTTGATTGGGTTGTTCTTCAAGGTTTTTTAATGTAGATGCAGAGTAAATTGAAATTGTTTTTTCAGTGGTGTTTTCTAATAGAAAATCAATTGATTTTCCATGCAGTTGTGTCAATCCAAGTGATAGACATGAAAAAAATATGAATGTCTTCTGTAAGAATTTCACTATTTAATCCTAGGTAAAAAGTTTTGGAATTTTCTAATCATGATGTAAATACTTTGATGATCCATTGAATAATGACCATTGAGAAAAAAACAAGAATCGCTACTAAAAAAGCTGCAAATAAACTTCTTAATAATTCTTGAGATTCACTCATAAAAATAAAAAAACTCAACATTAAAGCAAGCATGGATATGATTGCAATCATCCATTGATATTTTGTAAGAATTGGCATCTCTCTCCTTAAATTTTTGTCTAAAACAATAATTCTTCTTGATATTTTTTTAAAAAAAGTTGCACAGTCAAATTAAAATTATACCTATTTCAAATTGAACAAACTGAAGGTATAAAAGAATTTGAGTATTGTTTAAAAGATAAGTTTTTCTGTTTTACTATATATTGTGCTAGTACACGGTCAAAGTAGAATTTGCGCATTGAGCTGCGTGAAAGTCCAGACAGTCAATTTAAGCGAAATGATGTGCTAGGGTCAGATTAAGTTTAATTATGTTTAAAAAATTTTTCATTGTCTTATTTCTTTCCTGCTTAGCTGTAGCATCTTATTATTGGTATGCTAATCGCGTGGAATTGCAAAATTTATTCAATAAAAAATCCAATCGACATCAATTTGTGATTCAGCAGGCTCATACTTTATTAGGATTTAATTTAGTTGATCCACAACAAGCACCACCAAATATTCGAGATAGTGTCATGCGGGGTTTTAACTTAGTCATGTACACTCCTTTTTATTCTCCAGGATTTAGTGGAAATCAGCTTTCGTGTACAAATTGTCACTTTTGTGGTGGTGATACAATAGGGGGTAAAAATGGAGGTATTTCCTTAGTTGGTGTTGTTTGGGAATATCCGCGTTTTTCAAAAAGAGATGGTAAAAGTATCACGCTACAACAAAGAATTAAAAATTGTTTTGAAAGAAGTATGAATGGACATGCACCTGCTTTTGATTCTGATATGATGCTCGATATTATTCAATATTTGAAATGGATTTCAAAAGAGGTAGAATCGATAAAAGATATTCCATGGCTAGGCTTACCCACGCTAGCTTCAAAGCATACTCCTGATCCCATTCAAGGTGCTAAAGATTATGAAAAATATTGTCAGTCATGTCATAAAAAAAGTGGTGATGGAGGTGGTGTATTAGGAGAAGTCGAAGGGAAAACAATTCCTCCTCTATGGGGTCCAAATTCTTTTAATTCAGGTGCTGGAATGCATACAATAAATATGTTAGCTCCTTTTATTTATTTGAATATGCCTTATCAACAAGCTTCATTAACAGAAGAACAAGCTTTAGATATAGCTGCATATATTCGAACTCAGCCAAGACCTTCTTTTAACCCTCCACCACCTAATCCATAAATATCATCCTCATTTAGAGTCTTGTATTAATTCCAATAAAATTGCACAATTTTATTAAATTAAATTAAACGTTCAGTCACTATCAAGGATCGCCTTGACCTGTTTAACGCAGAGGCGGGGAGACGGGAAGACACCGAGAAAAGCATTTATAATAAAAAATCTATATATACATTTAAATTAAATGTTTTTCTCCCTGTCTCCCCGTTTCTCCATCTCAACGTTAAACAGGTCAAGACAATGCTTGATTAATGACTGAATGTTTACAATTACACAACTTTGGAATGGACTTAGTTTATCTTTATGATTAAAAGAATTTACACCTTTCTATTAAGAATTTGCTTAACGATTGCAAACGTGAGTAGATGGCCTTGGCTTTTTTTTAAACAAGGTTATCATGCAAAATCATTGGTTAAATATTTTAAATACTTTATGCTTAAGCGTTTACAAGAGTTTGCAACAGGTTCAAAAAAAGATGTTGATGAGACAACTTGGATTGAAAGTGAAAGAGTAAAAAAACTTCAACAAATCACAAAAGGTCTTCATACATTATTGTCCCATCAGTCATCTTTTTCATATTCTATTTTGATAGCGATTGATCAACCGATTAATTCTTTGATATTAAAAACAATTGAGTCAGCACTCAATCAAACTGCTCCAAATTTTGAAGTGATCATTGGAGTAAAAAATAACAATGAATCAGATGAATTGTTGATCAAAGGACATTTTAAAAATCAGGATAGTTCTAAATTAAAGATAGTGACTGTGTTGGAAGGTTCTGAATCAAGTCAAATTAATGAATTAGCTGAAAAAGCAACAGGGGCATATCTATTTCCATTGAAAGCATGTGATTGGTTACGTCCTGATTTTATTTATCGTTGTGAGCAGTTATTGCGTTTACATAAAAATTTTACAGATCCAATTTGTATTTATAGCGATGAATTTAACATTAATGAACAAGGTTATCCAATTCCTGGTAAAAAATGGATAAAGCCTGAAACTTTAATGTTTCCTTATCATTTTAGAGATGATATTGGACATACGCTATTAATTCCTAAAGAACAATGGACTAAAGCAGGCGGGCTTTCTTTAAATCTATTAGATCAGGGGTTGTGGGAATTGGCATTGAGGTTAGAGGAAATTGGATGTCAATTCCTATCTATCCCTTTTTGTCTATATGCTCATCGATCAGGGACTATTTGTCAAAGTGGAAATACAGAAACCTTAATAAAAAGCTTTAAGGATTATACTGCAAGAAAAGGTTTGGAATGGAAAATAGTAAAAGGATTGCTTCCTCAAACTGTGAGAGCAGTTCCTGAATTGAAAAAAAATCTATTGATTCAGGTGATTATACCTTATAAAAATCAAAAGGAGCTCACACTTAAGTCTATAAAAAGTGCATTAAATCAAACAGGAGTTTCTGTCTTTATAACAGCTGTAGATAATAATAGTGATGATGTAACAATCGCACAAGAAATTAGAGAATTGGGTGGGGAAGTCATTACAATAAATGAACCCTTTAATTTTTCTCGTTTGAATAATCTTGCTGTTGAAAAAACAACCCTTGCAAAAGAATGTGAATACCTACTGTTCTTAAATAACGATGTTGAATTGGAAGAGAATGCATTGTTAGAAATGGCGCGATGGATTGAACAGTCCAATATTGGCATGGTGGGATGTTATTTAACATATCCTAATGGTTTATTGCAGCATGGTGGAGTAGATATTCTTTCTTATGGACCAGCTTATAATGTGACATGGAGTCATTCAGAAAAATTTAGATCATTTGAAAACATGGATTTATCTAAAACATTAAGAATAGCCGATGGCGTGACTGCAGCCTGCTCTTTAATTAAGAAATCAGATTTCATTCAGGTGGGTGGGTTTGATGAAGGTTGGTATCCAATTGCATATAGTGACACTAATTTGGCGGTTAAACTTGCTGCTATTGGTTTAAAATGTTTTTATACACCGTATGCAAAAGGTGTTCATTATGAAAGCATTTCTAGAATGATTGATAATATTGAAGATATTGAGACGTCTCGTTGGTTGCATGATAAATTTATTAAACACCAATTAGGTAGATAATATTTAAGTCAATAAGCCATAAAATCGCAGAAATAACCACTGGATAGCAAACTCGACTTTAGGTATTTTTTATTCAATTGCTTTGGCTTCATCATGTTTTTGGAGTGCGAAGGCCCTGCCTTTACAGATGGACACATCTTTTTGTTCACAACAACTTTGATTAACAATTGTTTTGTAA
>JAUXSJ010000058.1 GCA_030679615.1 Parachlamydiaceae bacterium
CTCTTGCGTCTCCCCGTCTCTGCGTTTAATTTAACACACCTCTTCCCACCTCTATGTTTTCAAGGTTTAATGATCATGTCTTTGTTGATCAGCATGACCAGGTGAATAATTTGGATTATAATATTCATTAGGACTCCGCGCATCGCTTCTATCACGATTAGCAATTTGCCCACCCCGACCACGCGTTTGAGCAGCCTGATTTTGTGATAATTGGTTGACGACGTTTAAGTATTCATCATCGGCATCATAACCAACGCCGCCTGGGCCATAGGGATGACGATCTTGATAATATTCCGGTTGGTTTTTACCTCTTAAATAGGCATTTCTAGCATAATGCCAGTTATTATGAAAATTCCAATCGGTCGTTCTAAATCCATATTCTTCTTGAGGATTATAATAATAATATGGGTCATGATAATAATTTGGATAGTAATTTAGGCTATGATCCCTTTCAGGATGAGCACCAGTATAATAATACTGAGAATTATTTCGATATTGATTTGGCTGATTAGTTTGTCCAAATGAATAATAAGGTGCAAATAAAAGCCCACAAAGAGAGAGAGTATATATTTTTGAGATCATATGATTTAGCATAACGCCTCCTAATAAGAATGGGTAAACATCTAAAATACTGAGAAATTTTTTATTTAATCTCTTAAAAAAACCTTAGTCTTCAGAATGAGTATTTGTCAATAGATCCATAAAAAATCAATGAATGTAAAATTTAAATAAAATGAAATAAAATATTAAATTTAAAAAAAGATATAAATTAAACGACATCTATTTGTGAACTAATTTTAAATATATAAAGATTGACAAAAATCTCAATAAATATTTAACCTCATTGTCATGATCTTGCTAAAGACATATTTCAAGTAAAACATTGATTTGTAAAAAAAATTATTCAAATCAGACAAATTCTTTTTGGGATCGATATTCAATTCATCGAAAAATAAAAATTTGTAAAAAATCAAGGAGTAAACATGACTTTATATACAATAGCTAAAACTGCAGCCTCAATTTGTGCATCTTCTATCCCTGCTGCTGCAATCACAGGTGCATCTTTTTATGTTGCTCACACAAAACAAGGGCATCAAGCTCTAGGAAGACTCGGGGTCAACTACTTCTCTCTTGGAGCACATACTGTTAAATCTGTTGTAATAGCAGGATATTTAACTGCTATCAGCATAAAAGGATTTAATCATTTGTTAGACTGCATGACTCCAGCTAAATCAGCTAGGGATGAAGGAAAAAAAAATGATGTTAAAAAAGAAAAAGCAATCAGTCAATTAAACTGGAAACCTTATGTAAAAAACACTGCAGCATTTGCGATTTCTACAACAGTTTTTCTACGTTTTAATTCAAATTTTAAAGATTGGAAATCTTTAAATACTTTGGCTTTTGGTGGAGCAGTATTCTTTACTATTCAAAAATCGTCGGATTTCTTAGTTAATTCAACAGTCGATGGTTACAATCGTTTGAATACATATGCTAAAGATAAATACTCTGAGTATAAAAATAAAAAAACGGCTGCAGCGAAAAAAGCTGAAGAAGACGAACAAGCTGGAAAAGAATTATTAGCTTTATTAAATACAAACTCAGAAGAAGCTGATATTGATAAAATTAAAAAATTTAAGTCTGAACTGGAAGAAATCGCTGAAAGTAAGAAAAATCAAGCATACTACAATGCAAAACTTCTATTAAATCGCCTAAAAGAGCATGAAGAAGAAATCAAAAACAAAGAAAATGAATATTAATTTTCTTTGATCGATCGAGGGGTTATTAATTAATTATTAAAAACATTTAATATTAATTAATAACCCTTTTTATTTATTCTTTCCTTCATTAATCATTTAAATCAGATTTCTTTAAAGTCATTCATTCTTTTCATAAAATTTTATTCATTGTGTCTTCAATAAAAATCAGTTAAATAGAATAACAGGACGCATTATTCAAATTTGAACCATTAAGAATAAATTGAGTTGCTTAATTAGGAAGTTGTATGAATTCAAAAGTAAGTACTCCTCAAAGTATTCAATTGAAAGCTCTTCAACAACCAAATGTTTTGCAGACACAGCGGCTCATTATGTCTGCTCAAATGCAACAAGCCCTGCATCTTTTACAAATTCCTTTAGTTGAACTTGAATCTTATTTAGAAGAACAAGTTGTTCAAAATCCTTTATTAGAATTAGAGAACCAATCCGATGACGATCTAGAAAATGAAAATACACTTGAAATTCTAAATGATTATGAAAATGATCTTGATTCAAATGAAGAGAAAGAACTCGTCCTTTCAGATCAAGATTTATCCATTTTGACTAAACTTGAACAGGATTGGCAAGATCATTTTTCTCAAAATGAATCGCAGTCGTTATCAAAATCAGATAAAAATAAACTTCATTCTTATATTGAACAATCCATTTGCACTGAACTTAGTCTACATGATCAATTACGGATCGAATCTCAACAAGTCTTTCAACAACCAGAAGAGTTAAAAATCGCAGAAATTTTGATTGGTTATATCGACCAATGCGGCTTTCTTAAACAGTCGATTAGTGAAATTGCACAGTTTCACAAAATTGATGAATACAAAACACATAAAATTTTAAAAATCATTCAAACTTTTGAGCCTTGTGGAGTAGGTGCTTCATCCATTCAAGAATCTTTGTTGATTCAACTGCGAAGCTTGCAAAAAGAAGGATCATTAGCCTATGACATTGTTCTAAATCATTATGATGAACTTTTGCATAATCAAATACCTAGCATCCAAAAAGCTCTCAAATGCTCATTTGAAGAACTCAAAGAAGCAATCGAACAAGTAATCGCGAAATTAGATTTGCATCCAGGCACGCAATTTTCAAGAAGTTCATCTCAAGTTATAATTCCGGATGTGACACTGCGACAAGAAGATGAAAATCTAATAGTAGATGTGGAAAGGGATTTTATTCCTTCCCTCCAACTTAATCATCGTTATTTAAAGATGTTAGAAAATGAATCGCTGCCAATTGAAACCAGAAATTTTATTAAACGTCATATATTTTCTGCACGATGGTTGATGCGTAATTTACAGCAGCGGTATACCACAATTGAACGCATTGCGCAGTCGTTAGTTAAGCGACAGTATGCTTTTTTTATGAATCCTGAAGGGCAACTGGTTCCATTAACTATGAAAACAGTGGCGGATGAGCTGAGTTTACATGAATCAACTATTGCAAGAACTGTGTCTAATAAGCATTTATATTGTCCTAGGGGATTATTTCCACTTCGCTCATTTTTCACGAATAAGTACGAGAATGATGATGGTGAAGATATTTCTTCAACAACTGTGAAGGATGTTCTTTTTGAGATGATTCAAAAAGAGGACAAGCACCATCCTCTATCTGATGAAAAATTGTCTGTATTATTGAAGGAAAAAGGAATCCATTGTGCAAGAAGGACAGTGGCAAAGTATCGTGGGATTCTTAAAATTGGAAATGCGCATCAGCGACGCAAATTTACGTGAATTTTCCAGCACCCATCTTCGAGGGTGCACACATGCTTATTCATCTTTCCCATAGCTGCGTCAATCTCTTCGAGATTATCCTTGCTATGGGCTACTATTCTATTTCTCCTTTCAGGAGAAAAGATACTAGTTAGAGAGATTTTGATTTTTAATGTTTTCTCCTGAAAGGAGAAATAGAACAGTAGCCCATAGCAAGGATAATCTCGAAGAGATTGACGTAGCTATGGGAAAGGCAGTTAATACATCATG
>JAUXSJ010000067.1 GCA_030679615.1 Parachlamydiaceae bacterium
AGAAAAATCCTGTTTTTTGTGATGTCGTTAAGTTTGCAGTAAAGAGCAATCCATTTTCGCGGAAAAATAAATTAGGATTCTCTATTCCAAATAAAAATTTCTGCTCATCTTGCATTCCTTCTTCTTTTCTTGAAGGCGAAAGAGATTTTTCATAAATGGTATGTGGTCGAATATGACGATTTAACCAATCTATAATCCAAGTTTTAAGACGGTCTATTCCCTTTGTGGAGCATTGCACAACTGCGGTTTGTTCATAAATATCAATGACTAGCCCTGGAATCCCATCCCCTTCACCATTAATTAAACGATAGGCTGTTGTTTGATCAGATTTCAGCCATTCCTTGCGTAATTTTAAAGCAGATTCTAGTCTTTTTTCTAAAGCTAAAAGAGGAGGAGTGTCATCAAAAGACAGCATTCTTCCGATAATGCCTGAACGACGATTGAAATAACCGCTTCCTAAAAATAAACCTGAGGAAGAAAATACATCTAAAAAATCTCCATCTTTAAATGAAGGTAAACTTTGAATAGCTCCGGAAAAAATCCAATGATGAAAATTACGAATTGCTTTTTCTTTTCCAGGTTTTAAAATGGCCGCATTAGATTTATTCATTTTCTCTCTTTTGATTCTTTACTTTCGCTGATTTTTTCAACTTTTTGTCCGACTTTAATTTTTTTTCGTTCTTTCAATTCCCTTAAACTTTTTCCTAATTTTTTCATTTCTTCTGCTAAATGATTAATCATTGCAAAAACTGTCTGTCCAAAATTTCTTTGGGAAGGAAAACTCTGAGGAGTTGTATTAGATTTAAAAAGTGCGACAGCCTTAAGTGCCTCTTCTAAACTTTTATCCATTTTTTCTAGTATTTGACTCTTTCCAACTAACTCATTTAAATTGTTTTTTTCAGCCATATGATTCAATTTGGCTAAATCATTTACCAATTGATTCACTTGTTTTTGAGGTAAGGGAATTTCTTGGTTTTTACTAACATTATTTAAAAAATTAGTTGTGGAATTTACATCTGAAATTAAACTATCTATTCTTTGCATTGATATTTTATCACTCGACATTTATTTTTCCTTTAAACAGTATATATTTTTTCTTTATTAAAATCTCTATCAATATACAAAATAAAAGTCAAAAAATTATCTAATTAAGAATGTTTTCTTGACAATATGAACAAAAGCGAAGAAAATTACAGCTCTTTATTGATTCAAGGTTTTATATGACAAAACAATCCTCCTCTCGAACCTCCTGGCAAAAAGTTGGAAAATGGTATAATGACGTTGTTGGTGAACACGGTCATTACTACCATCAAACTTTAATTTTACCTAATGTATTGAAACTTCTTAAGTTTTCAAAAAATGAAAAGTATTCATTATTAGATTTAGCATGCGGTCAAGGAGTATTAAGTCGATCTATTCCTGAAAATGTTTCTTATGTAGGAATTGATGCGTCTCAAGATTTAATTAAAAATGCAAAAGGCTATGCTTATTCCGATAGAATTCAGTTTGTTCAAGCAGATGTAACTGCAAAATTACCTCTTCAATCGAAAAATTTTACACACGCCACTCTAATCCTAGCTTTACAAAACATCGAGCACCCTGATGCACTTTTTAAAAATGTGACTCAACATTTAGTTCAAGGCGCGCCTTTTATCATTGTATTGAATCATCCGTGCTTTAGAATTCCTCGACAATCTTCTTGGGGAGTAGATGCAGAACAAAAAATACAATATCGACGCATTAATCAATATATGTCTTCATTAAAAATTCCTATTCAAGCTCACCCTGGAAAAGGAAGTAAGTCGGCTCAAACTTGGTCGTTTCATCATCCTCTTTCTTCTTATACATTGTGGCTTAGTCAGGCTGGTTTTGCAATCGATCGTATTGAAGAGTGGTGTTCGAATAAAACAAGTGAAGGTAGTGCTGCCAAAATGGAAAACAGAAGTCGGGAAGAAATCCCGTTATTTATGACAATAGTCGCACGTAAAATTTAGCCATTTAGTCTTTATGAGACAGACATGCTTGCTATTTGACACAAAACGACGCTCATATAAGACCCTTTCTAGCTACATCTCCACGCTTCGACAAGTCGAAACGCGGAGATATAGCTAGAAAGGGTCTTATATGAGGCGTGCTATTAATTACAAAACGATGTTTAGTAATTTATTGGGAACGAAAATCACTTTTTTAATTTCTTTATCTCCAACAAATGCGGAAATATTAGAATGTTCCTTTGCCGCTTTCAAAACAACTTCCTGTGATTGATCTTTAGGCAAATCAAATCGTCCTCGTAATTTTCCATTTACTTGTACTACATATGTGATGACGTCGTCTTGCAAATACTTGTCAATTGCAGTGGGATAAGAAGAAAATGACAAAGGAGTTTTTTCCTTTAAATGTTCCCAAACCTCTTCAGCCAAATGAGGGGCAAATGGAGCTAAGCATTGAGTCGCCATTTTGATCACTTCGCGTGGATATTGAGGTAATTTAGTAAAGTCATTCATGAATTCCATCATCTTAGCAATCGCAGTATTAAATTGCATATCTTCTAAATCTTCTTCTACTCCTTTCACTAATCGATGACCCAATTTTAAGGCTTCCTCAGACACATCATCGGTTAATTTTTCAGAAAACGCCATTTCATAAAATCGATTTAGAAATCGACGACAACCCGAAACAGCGTCCGAATTCCATACCTTTTCTTTGTCTAAAGGTCCCATAAACATTTCATAAAGACGAAGTGCATCTGCTCCATATTCTTGTATAATTTCATCCGGAGATACGCCATTCAATTTAGATTTTGACATTTTGTCAATTTGACTAATGAGTTTTTCACCAGTTCTTTTATCGAAATACTGTCCATTTTTTTCTTCAGTGTGTTCAGGCTCAATATAAGCATGCTTCTCGTTTTGATACGATCTAGCAACAACTAATCCCTGATTTCTAAGTCTTTGGAATGGTTCTTTTGTATGAACCAATCCGCAATCGTATAGGACTTTATGCCAAAACCTTGCATATAGAAGATGTAAAACAGCATGTTCAACTCCCCCAACATATAAATCGACTGGAAGCCAATACTTTTCAGTTTCTGGACTCCAAGCTTGATCAGTGTTTAAAGGATCGCAAAATCTAAGGTAATACCAACATGATCCTGCCCATTGAGGCATAATATTTGTTTCTCTTTGTGCTTTTTTGCCTGTGACAGGATCAATAATATTTACCCAATCTGTCACTTGAGCTAATGGACTTTGACCATCTGCAGTAGGTTTATAATTTTCGACATCTGGCGGACAAAGAGGAAGTTCATCCTCTGCTAAAACTCTAATTGTTCCATCGTCAAATTTTAACAATGGAAAAGGTTCGCCCCAATAACGTTGTCTAGAAAACAACCAATCACGCAGCTTATAATTCGTTGTTGCTTTACCCTGCTGATGTGCGATTAACCATTCGGTAACCTTTTTTTTCGCTGATTCAATATTTAGTCCATTGATATCTAGATCGGCATGAGAACTATTAATAATCACTCCCTCACCAGATAAACAAATTTTTCCTTTTAAAGCTTCTTGTCGAATTGAATCTGGTTGGTCAATAGGATCATAAACAGAAACAATCGGAAGAGAAAAAACAGTAGCAAACTCAAAATCTCTAGGATCATGAGCAGGCACAGCCATCACTGAACCTGTTCCATAATTCATCAGTACATAATCTGCAATCCAAATAGGAATTTTTTCTTCAGTCACTGGATTGATTGCATAAGCACCTGTGAATACACCTGTTTTTGTTGTACTTAATTCAGTTCGATCAAGATCACTTTTGCCGGAAGCTGCAACTTTATATTGCTTAACTGATTGCTGTTGATCAGGTGTTGTAATTTGGTCAATTAAAGGATGTTCAGGCGCAAGAACAATATAAGTAACTCCAAATAGTGTATCAGGTCGCGTAGTGAAAACAGTAATCAGACTTCCTGTTTTCTCTTCTTTAAAATTAACATTTACACCTTCACTTCTTCCAATCCAATTAATTTGTAGTTTTTTTAGACTTTCCGGCCAGTCGATGGAATCTAAATCTTCAAGCAAGCGATCTGCATAGGCAGTTATTTTTAAGACCCATTGACGTAAAGGTCTTCGCTCAATCGGATAACCCCCATCCTTAGCGCGTCCATTTTCAATTTCCTCATTGGCTAATACGGTTCCCAAAGCAGGACAAAAATTAACTGCAATTTCTGCTTCATAGGCCAAGCCTTTTTCAAATAATTTTGTGAAAATCCATTGAGTCCATTTATAGTATGAAGAATCACTTGTTGCAATTTCTCTATCCCAATCATAACTTAATCCGAGTGATTGCAATTGACGACGGTAGTTATCAATATTTTGACGAGTTGATATGGCAGGATGAGTACCCGTTCTAATTGCATACTGTTCAGCTGGAAGACCAAAACTATCCCATCCCATGGGATGAAGGACATTAAATCCTTTTGCTCTTTTATATCTTGCTAGAATATCTGTCGCGGTATAGCCAACCACATGACCAACATGCAAACCTGCACCTGAAGGATAAGGAAACATATCCAAAACATAATATTTTGGTTTATTGCTTACATTTTCCGCTTTGAAAGTTTTTTGTTCTTTCCAATGTTTTTGCCATTTTGTTTCAATTTTTTGATGATCGTATTTCATCTTTCCCTATTTTGTTAGTCATTTAATCAGTTACATAATGTACTAGCTTAGATAAAAAGTGTATGTTAAACTAAGGGTTGTCCTAAAATCAATTTATTTAAGTAATGATCATTAGATTCTATGGTAGAGAGCAGCAAAAAGTCAAAAAAAAAGCAACCAATCCTTCGTTCTACAAAGGATGAAAAACTTTTTCAAAATTTATTAAAATCAACTGAACAGTTTATTAGTGGAAAAAGTTATCAACCTTTAACAAAAGAACAACTTTCTCAACGTTTAAGTTTACATCCACAACATGAAGAAATTTTTATTGAAGTATTGAATCACTTAATTCATCAAGGTCAAATTATTTGTGAACAAGAACGTTATGCTTGGAAACAAAATTTAGATGACATCACAAAAGGAATTATTCGCGTACATCCCCGTGGTTTTGGTTTTGTACAATCTGAAAATCGAACTTTATATCCTGAAGATATCTTTATCCCAAAACCTTTCACAAAAAATGCTGTCGATGGAGATATTGTTGAAGTTTTAATTAATAAGGATTCTGTCTCGGAAAAAGGTCCAGAAGGAAAGGTTCTTGCAGTTTTAACAAGGGCTCGCACGCATTTAGCAGGAATTATACAAACAGTAGATCGTTTTGGTCATTTAATCGTTTATGTGCCTTTACTAGGAGCTCAACAAAGGGTCATTGTTGAATCTACCGATGAAATGAAACTAAAAATTGGCGATAGAATCGTCATGGAAATTTTAGATTGGGGCACTAAAGAAACAGAGACTCTTTGTAAATATTCGCACTACTTAGGCCACATTTCTGATCCTTCATGCGATATTTATGCCGCGATTGAAGAATATGAAATTCGAAGTGACTTTCCTGCTAAAGTGATTCAAGAAGCTGAAGATTTAGGAAAAACCGTTTCAATTAAAGAGATTAAACTTAGAGAAGACGTTCGAAATTTAGTGACTGTCACAATTGATCCAGACACCGCGAAAGATTTTGATGATGCGATTTCTTTAAGTAAAGATGAAAATGGTATTTATCATTTAGGTGTTCACATTGCAGATGTATCTCATTATGTTCGAGCAGGTAGCGCTCTTGATGATGAAGCCAGTCTTAGATGTAATTCGACCTATTTCCCTAGAGTCTGCGTTCCTATGCTTCCTGGTGCGTTATCTGAAAATTTATGTAGCCTTAAGCCTAATGTAAATCGCTTAACTGTTTCTGTTTTCATGGAATTTGATCCTAATGGTAATATGATCAGTCATCGCATTGCTAAAACAGTGATTAAAAGTTCAAAAAGATTTACTTACAAAGAAGCTAAAAGTGTTTTGGATGGCAAAAAAACTAGCATTCATTTGCCTTTATTAAATTTAATGGTTGAATTATGCAGACTTCTTAAGCAAAAAAGATATGAACGTGGAAGTATAGAATTTTCTTTACCTGAATTAGTTGTGCTCATCGACGATAATGGAAAACCTTATGAAACAGAAACGATTACTTATGACATTACGCATCAGATGATCGAAGAATTTATGCTCAAAGCCAATGAAACCGTGGCTTGGGATCTTTCTGAGAAAGGAAAAAATCTTACCTATCGTATTCACGATGTGCCTGCTGAAGAAAATTTACGTGATTTTTCAATGCTTGCAGCGGCGTTTGGATTTAAAGTGAGAGACTACCCGACTCCTCAAGATTTGCAAAAATTGTTCGAAGAAGCAGGTGAAACACCTTATTCTAATTATTTAGCTTCTAGTTATATTAGAAGAATGAGATTAGCGAGTTATTCCCCTGAAAATATCGGACATTATGGTTTAAGTCTGACACATTACTGCCATTTCACAAGCCCTATTCGTCGATACGTCGATTTAGTGGTTCATCGCATTCTATTCGGTGATAGTGACGATTTTAGTGAATTGCAACGCATTGCATCTGTCTGTTCAGATCAAGAACGCATTAGCGCTAAAGCTGAGTCTAGTGTATTGAATTTAAAAAAGTTAAGACTACTGAATGAAAGATATGAACAAGATCCTTTTAAAGAGTATGAAGCAGTCATTACAAAAGTTAAAGCATTTGGACTTTACTTCGAGATCATCGATCTTTTACTTGAAGGCTTTATTCATATTTCCGAGTTAGGAGATGATTACTTTGTTTTTGAAGAAGACCAAATGAGATTAAGAGGAGTAGATCGAGGTAATGTATTTTCACCTGGAAATCGAATTACAGTGATGCTTAGAGATGTTAATTTCATTACTCAAACTACGAACTGGACAATCATTGAAAATTTACAGTCGGAATTAACACCTAAAAAAAGAAATAAGAATCAAAAGATTTCATCCAAACGTACTCCTTTTCCTTCTGGACGAAAATTAAATTCAAAAAAAACAAAGGAAAAGTCTTCTTTTAAATCGGCCAAAAAGAATGTGGGTTCGAAATCTAGTTCAAAGAAAATGCATTCAAATAAAAAGAAAAAATAATTAGAAAACCCTAGTTCTAATGGTAAATAAATGTAGCCTAGACTTTACTCTGGGCTTGTTTTTGCAGGCTTTAGCCTGCAAGTCAAGTTAAGATTTATCATACATAGCAATTAAAGGTAAAAAATAGCGGGACTTGCAGGTTAAAGCCTGCAAAAACAAGCCCAGACTAAAGTCTAG
>JAUXSJ010000072.1 GCA_030679615.1 Parachlamydiaceae bacterium
CTAGACATCCAAGTTTTGGAAAAGCTGCGGGAACAGCAACTAAGCGTAATGTATTAAAGCGTTTTGAACGAATTGATGTCCTTAAAAAGCTAGGTAAATGGAAAGGGACAGAAAATCCAAAAATTACTGGTCTTCCAAAAACACCGGTTAGTTAATCGATCGCATCGATACAATCCTCTCCTCTGTAATCTGTTATTTAGTCATTTATCGTCTAAATTACTGTTAGATTCAGAGGAGATATTAATTTAAAAGAATCGTTGCGTAAACCACTCAACCACATGAATTTTGTGATTGTCAATGTTTTCAACCAACAAAATGATTTAGAAATTTCATCTAAGAAAATCTCTTCTTTAGTCAAACATGTGATCAAAGAAGAAGGCCAAACTTGTGATGAAGTAAATATTTATCTTGTTGACACTCCTACCATATGTGATTTACATCAAAAATTTTTTGATGACCCAACCCCTACCGATTGCATTTCTTTTCCTATTGATACTGAAGAGGATGAACTATGCTATCGTTTATTAGGCGAAGTTTTTGTATGTCCAGCTACAGCAAAAGAATATGCTCTTCTCCATTCCGGCAATCCCCTAGAGGAAACTTCTCTATATATTGTACATGGCTTGTTGCATCTAATGGGATATGACGATATAAGTGATAATGACTGCATAATCATGAGGGCTGCTGAACAGCGTCATATGCAATCCCTTAAAAAATCAAAAAAATTGCTTGGAGAATAACTTGCCCACACTATTGCTAGTAATATTATTTATTATTTTAATTGTTGTTTTATTTTGTTTGATTGCTATGAACACCGCCTGTAGGCGTCTTCAAAGAAAAGATTCTAAAAAACAACTTGATCTAATAGGTAATCGTTTTTTTTATCGTTATTTATCTCGAATTTTTTTTCCAAAACAAGAATATGAAAACTTTCATATAGCTAATTTATTTGCACAAAATATTACGCGTTTTGCTTATACAATGTTAGCGGTTGTCTCGGTCAGTCATATACAAGCTATTAAAGATTCAGTTCACCCAAATTCACAAACCTACTCAGTGACTTTTGATTGGCCGACAGGTTTTTTTCTTATGATTGGGTTGTTTCTTGTGCTTTTTTTATTTAGTGAATATCTAGCTAGAGTCATAGGTACTCGCTACCCTAAACAAGCCATACGTACCTGCTCTCCCATTGTTTCTTGCATCATGACTTTTTTATTCCCATTTCTTTATATTTTTTTAAAATTCGTCAATATTTTTCCTCAAATTTATGCAGATCCTGCACACGAACCTTCTCATGAAGCAAAAGAAGAACTTTTAGAAATAATTGAAGAGTTTAATCTAAACGCTCAACTTGATCCACACGATAAAAAACTGATCGAATCCGTGATGGAATTCAAAGATCGTATAGCAAGAGAAGTGATGGTTCCCAGAGTAGATATTTTTAGTCTTTCTGATGATACGACTATTGAAGAAGCAGCCAAATTCTTATCTTTAGAAGGCTATAGTCGCACACCTGTTTATAAAGACACCCTAGATAATATTGTCGGCGTCCTTATGTATAAAGATGTACTAGCAAAGTACATGGAACACGTGCAAAATGGCGATAAAAACATTCTGAAAACACCTATTTCTTCGCTTGTAAAAAACATCCTATACACTCCTGAAACGAAAAAAATCGCTCAATTATTACAAGAGTTTCGAAAGAAACAAGTTCACTTAGCGATTATTGTCGATGAATACGGGGGCACAGAAGGAATTGTCACCATCGAAGACATCCTAGAAGAAATTGTTGGAGATATAGCTGACGAATATGATGAAGCCGAGGCTCTGTTTCTACCTCTACCGGAGGGTGGATGGATCATCGATGCAAGAATGGGAACATTGGATATTGAGGAGCAATTAGGAATTCCCATATCTCAAGATGGGGATTATGATACGATTGGTGGTTATGTGTTTCATGAAACAGGTATGATTCCACCAAAGGGCTATACAATCATCAAGCCAAATTTCGAACTCGAGGTCATACGCTCTAATAATAGACGAGTGGAAAAATTGCGAATTAAGCCAATTAATCTTGATGAATAGACCGAGAAAAATACAGGCTCTACTCTAAGCTTTTTTTATTCAATCGCCATCCCTTTATAATACCTTTTGGAGTGCGAAGGCCCTGCCTTCGCTTTTTTTTCAGAGCGTATATCGAGATGATTGATGTCATTTTTGACACTTCAATTCAATCTATAGTATCACATATAATTAATCACTGCCTTGGTTCATAAAAAAACAATAAAAAGCTATAAGCAGTGGCTTGGAATCATAAAAAAGCGAAGTCAAGGTTTATCCTATTATCCATTAATAAAATGCAACATTTTGTTGTTATTAGCCTGTCTGCAACGCAAAAAGCTACAGGGATAGTTTATAAGATAATTTATTCACACTATTAAAAAATAATAAGGTAGGTCAGAGTCGCACACCCAAGAAGATACTAAAGATTTTGCACTATATAATATAAGAGTAATTAAATCTTTTCAAATAATTAAACAAAGTATATAATCTATAAAAATTTATATTTACAACTAAACAAAGTTTATAATTATATCGAACATAATTTTACTCAAATTAATATTATAAATTATATAAATCCATTCATTTAATAAATATTTTAAATATAAGGCCAAAAATGACAATAAAGCTTCATTCTAAAAATATATTTGAAGTTATTTCTTTACCTCAAGAAGAACTAAAAATTGAAAATAAGAGCGTTTCTACTTCACAAAAATACACCCATCTTTTTAAAAAAGCATTTGAAGCTGAAGATATTAAAAATCAAAAGAAAAACTGGGTATTTTATCCTATTCTTGCAAGCTTAAAAAGAGAGTTTGAAGGAATTCTTTTTGATCCCAAGCTCGAAAAGAAACAACAAATCAATCAAAGACATGGCTATTTATGGGAATGCGTGGATAGAATACCCCACAAAAATGGTTATTTCATCAATAAATTTAGATATAAAAATTTGCATTCTTTAGATCAACAGAGATTAAATAAAGAGAATGAACCTGCTTTAGAACACACATGGAATGTGGTCCAATCAATATTTCAAAAAAATACCTGGAGAGACCTATGTTTTAGGATTGAAAAAACAAATAATGATTGCTTTTTTTATGCCCCCGACACTCAATTATTACAAATTCAATGGGAACTATTAAGAGAAAAATACCCCTACTTGCCACCCTTTGATTTAGCAGACAGCGAAGGAATTGCAAACGATGAAGATTATGTATTTTCTCATATCCAACAAAATGGCCTTATATCAAATGGCAAGGAAGCCTCGCATGACCTCCACATCCATGTTGGTCAGTATCTAGAGCCAATTTTAAATTCTCTTTCACCTTTACAAAAAAATTCCTCTCAAATTATTGACCCGAATAAAATGCGACCAATGAGGCATAGTATCGATAAAATTTATAATCGGATTAAAAAGAGTAACAAACTTCTAATTATTAGACCTAAAGAAATTCGAAAACAACTGCTTACAATTTACAGGCGAATTGAAATAGGAAAATATCTCCTTTCAGAAAAAAAGTTATCTAGGTTTCTTTCTATTGATCAAACAAAACTTAAATTCTTCGAAAAACATCAGGAAAAATTTACGATGGTTCTTGGTTACTTTGCTGATTTGTTTTCCGCAAGGCCCGATTATTTACCAAGTGAAGAATTTTGCCAAGATATTTACATGGAAATTTGGAATGGAGTGGAAATTCAAAATTACACCAAAAAGCGTTTTGGTGAATTAAAATTTGAAGAAAAGAAAACTTTAAAATCCATGTGGAAATTTTTAATTAAAATAGAATTTTTATTCGATTGTGAGTTTTTCTTGAAAAATCGTTCAGATAATGAACGCAATGTTTTATCTCCTCTCTCAAAAACTAAAAAAGCAGCCTTTATAATTTTCCCTGCAATTTGCGATCTTTATCCAAACGAAAATCCACAAGAAATAGCCATAGGTCTTTCTCAAATTGATTCAAAGGAAGAATTTTATCAATTCATCAAAAAAAATGACAAAGAAGATGATTTTTTCAAAGAGGTACTCGGACGATTTAAAGCAAAAGAATTAAATGTACTAAACGGCTTTAACGAAGTCCGATGTTTAATTCAGAACGTTCATCCATTAAAAATCGCAAAATTGGTATCTAAACTTAAAATGTTTTTTTCTGAGCAAGCAGCTGTTGCTCTCATGAATATCCTTCATGAATACAACTTCAGTTCATCTGAAATACTAGATTTTTCAAATGAATTGCTGATCAAAGGAAAAAAATGGAAATATTTTTTTGATGATGTGATCACATTAATGAAACGAGAAAATCCTTATGAGCTATTAAAGAAACTTGAAAATGTTAAGAATGTAGAGGGGCATGTTAAAATAGCTGTAGCCTCTCCACATTTAAACTTTGAAGAGATTTGTGAAATCCAAAAAAAATGAGGCGCTTTTTCACGCTATCTTGATTAAATAGTTTCCTTCTATCCTCATGTGAGATTCGATAAAATGAAAATATCCTCCCCACAAGGTCGGTTTTGTAATTTAAAATTGGAAGAAAAGAAAACTGTAAAACTATTGTGGAACTTTTTAATTAAAATAGAGTTTTTGTACGATTGCTACTATTTTCTTAAAACTAAACTTGCTAAAAATAATGAACGTGATGATTTATTCCCTCTTTCAAAAACTAAAAAAGCAGCTTTTAAAATTTTCCCTGCAATTTGCGATCTATACCCCGATGAAGATCCCCAAGAAATAGCCAAGGGTCTTTCTCAAATTAATTCAAAGGAAGAACTTTATCAATTCATCAAAAAAAATGACAAAAAGATGATTCTTTCAAAGAGGTACTCGGACGATTTAAAGCAAAAGAATTAAATGTACTAAATGGCTTTAACGAAGTCAGATGTTTAATTCAAAACGTCCATCCATTAAAAATCGCAAAGATTTTATCTAAACTAAAAAATTGTTTTTCTGAACAAGCAGCTGTTGCCCTCATAAAAATTCTTCATGATTACAAGTTCAGTTCCTCGGAAAATCCTAAATTATGCAAATGAAATGATGATCATAGGAAAAAACTGGAATAATTTTTTTGGTGATGTGATTTCGTTACTGAAACGAGAAAATCCTTATGAGCTCTTAAAGAAACTTGAAAATGTCAAGGATGTAGAGGGGTATGTTAAAATAGCTAATGCCTTTCCATATTTAATGGATGGAGATATTTATGATATACAAAAAACCTGCGGCGCTTTTTCACGTTATCTTGATCAAATGGTTTCTTTCTTTCCTCAAGCGGGATTGGATGAAATGCAAAAGTTTTTAGGTGGATTAAACTTTAATGAAAAATTGTTTTTTGACTTTACAAAAGTCTAAAAAGATAAGTTTACGCATCCAAATGAAATCATACCCATTTATAGGAAATGCTCCTTTGATTCTAATGCACATTTCTTTGTTGGCAATTACTGTTATTTTACCCATATCGACCGCTTTAGAGTTTGCAGATTTTACGATGCGCTATAGAGATTTTAGTTGGGAAAATGATTTTAAAAATTTTACAAAATTTCTTTTACAAGTTGGGCATAAAAAGAATCCAGAAGACATCTTAATGATTTCAGAAATTTTCACGGAAAAATAAGTCGATTTATTGATATGTATACCATTTTTAATTATATAGAACCCATTGAATTAGCTAATGTATATAATCGTTTACCATACGATTTTAACTATGAACCTTTTTTTACTTTAGCTACAGCCCTCAAGGAATTAAAAAAATCACCAGAAGAGATTCTTACTATTTATAATTCTTGTAATAGAAGAGTAAATGTATTTATACAAATCTTTCACAACTTTCCCCAAACCGATCTTCATGCTATAGCTTCAACTATCAAAGAATTTGACTACTCCATGTTGAACAAACTAAACACTATTTTTGATATCAAAGACGCACTGAATCTTTCAAAAACTTTTGAAGAGATCATCACAATTACAAAGGCATGTAAATTTCATCCTTATAAATTCGTAGACATTTATACAAGGCTACCACATATAGACCCTCTAGAATTAGCTATGATGATCGGTGAAGTTATATTAAATCATTCATTGGATGAATTGATTAAAAAAATTGATTTAGAAAATGGGAAAAATAAATCCCTGGAGGATGTGAAGGCTCCTTTCAATGGAATCAATCAGCAATCACCACTAAAACATAAATATCAAGGTCATAGAATAATAAGTATGGAAAATGATTTAAGTGGAAGATTATATTCACCACGCATAAAAATCCCTCTCTTAAAAAAATCTAATCCACCCTCTTTACAAATGTTAAAAATATTCTCGCCGCAAGGATAAATTACCACAGACTTTTAGAATAAACCTGCTCTAAGAAGCAAAGTATAAAATTAAGATCCTCTATTTAAAATTCTTGCACCCTCAAGGATGGATACAAGAATTTAAATAAATGAAAATGCATCTTTAAATTTAAAATGTTCTTCTCTATGGCTCACCGTCTTTCTGTTTTGTGTTAAATGAGTTTAAATAAATTAATTCTCTCACATTACCATCACACGGCACTAGATTTTCTAATCACCTTTCATTACAATCAAAATGTTTAGTTTAAATTTTTTTATATAAAACTTTGCTTGTGTTTGGAAAAGCCGCTTGCTTTCAAGCACTTAAATTAAAGGAATACTGTATCCATGGTTGAAAATCAAATCGCATTTTACTTGCTGATTTTCTTGCTTGGCTGCGCATTAGGTGGAACGCTACAATGGATTTATCATCGCTTTGCTTTAGGGGGAGTTAAACAAATTGCAGCTGAAATTATTCTGAGAGCCGAACAAGAATCAGATGAATTAAAAAAAGAGACCGAATTAGCCTTAAAACATAAACAATTAGAACATCAAAGAGAATTAGAACAAATATGGCAGCAAGAAAGAAAGAAAATTCAAAGGGAAGAAGACCGGTTTAAACAAAGAGAAGATAAGCTTGAAAGCCGAATGAATCTTGTTGAAAAAAAACTTTTTGACATTGAAAAGCGTGAGGCTGTCCTCATTGGCCGTAAAGTTCAAATTGATGAAGAAAAAAAATCTATTTTTGAAACCCATAGTCGTCTCATAGCAGAACTTGAAAAAGCTTCAGGGTTAAGTTCCATCGAAGCAAAAGAACTGCTTCTCTCGAGACTCACTAATGAAGTTAAAACTGAAGCAGCTAATTTAATTAGAAAAACTAAAAAAGAGGCTGAAGAAGAAGCTGAAAGAGAGGCCGCCACAATTATTGCTACTGCAATAAATCGCATGGCTGTTTCATGCACATCTGAAACAACAGTTTGCACTGTTGCCATCCCTAATGAAGAGATGAAAGGTAGAATTATCGGTCGAGAAGGAAGAAACATCCGTGCTTTAGAACGTGAAACAGGGGTTAATTTTATTATTGACGATACACCTGGAGCAGTTGTTATTTCAGGATTTGATCCGATCAGAAAACAAATCGCTAAAGCAGCCCTTACAGAACTAGTCCAAGATGGAAGAATACATCCAACACGGATTGAAGAAGCTGTTGAAAAAGCGACTATCAATATGCATAAATTAATCAAACAAAATGGTGAAGATGCTGCTTTAAGAACAGGAACAATGAATTTGCATCCGGAACTCATTAATTTATTAGGTAAACTAAAATATAGATTTAGTTATGGTCAAAATGTATTAGATCATTCCGTCGAAGTTTCCCACCTGATGGGGCTCATGGCTGCGGAATTAGGTCTTGATGTGAGACTGGCTAAAAGAATTGGTTTGCTTCATGACATCGGAAAAGCCCTTACTCATGAAGTAGAAGGATCTCATGCGATTATTGGTCATGACATCGCTTTAAAATTCGGAGAAACTAAAGATGTTGCGAATGGTATAGGTTGTCATCATCAAGAAATGGCACCATTAAGCATTGAAGCAGATCTTTGTAGTGCAGCAGATGCGATTTCTGCCTCACGTGAAGGAGCAAGAATTGAAGCTGTAGAAGAGTACATTAAACGCCTTAAAACTCTTGAAGAAATGGCTTTAGAGTACCCTGGTGTTGATAAAGCATATGCATTACAAGCAGGACGCGAAGTGCGAGTTGTTGTTCTTCCTGATAAAATTGATGATGCGGGAGTTTTAACTCTTGCAAGAGATTTAACCAAAAGAATTGAACAAGAACTGCGATATCCTGGTAAAATTAAGGTCATTGTGATTCGAGAAACTCGATTTACTGAATATGCGGTATAGTCAATTAAATTTAATGACGTATAAAATGACAAGATACATAAAATAAAGATAGGATAAAAAAACCACTTAACGTTTTTTATAAATCTCAAAAGAGACAAATAAAAACAGGATGGGCAGGATAAGCAGGATAGTCACGTTTACCAGGACAGAAAATAAGACGCGTATAATTTATTATTTTCTAGCAAAACGTAATTATCTGCCTATCCTGCCTATCCTGTTTTTATTTATCTTTCTTGAAATTTTGAAGAAAATGTAAAATTTTGTCCTGATGTGTATGTTTGTCTATCCTATTTTTTATCCTGTCCATGTAATTTTTGATAGCTGACTGGGATTTACAATTTAAAATTTCAGTTTTAATCGACTATATAAACTTGAAAAACAAACCCCAATCATGCAAACTACTTGTGATTTCATGACAATAAGGAGTCTGTCAAATGCGGCGATCAATCTGTTACTGTGAACCTGCCTATGCTTTAGCTGGAGAAAGTAAAACTTGGAAATTTATATTTGTTTTATCCAGCAAACTTCCTAAAGGAGCACGATTAAAATTCGATCTTCAATCAAATGGAAGAGAAATTGACTGGGAAATCCCTACAGTTAACATGAAAAAAAGCGAAAATGTCATTTACGCTCTTCTTCCTAATGGTAAGATTTTGTCACCTTCTGAAATTGAAGTACAAGACTCTATCGTTCCACAATTCGAATTCGTTCTGGGAGCTCCACTTAATGCTGGAGATACCATTATGATTATCATAGGATCGAAAGATCTAGAATCTCCAAAAAAAGAAAAAGGTGGAAACAGGGCTCAAACAACATCTCAAAGACGACGCCCTTTCCTTTTATACATCGACCCAACTGGAAAAGGTTATTTCGATGAGCCTGAAGTTTTTACTATGGATGTACGGGGAAGTAAATTATCAAATCTTAGAATATTAACCCCTTCTTTTGTCGTGAAAAACAAACGTTTCGATGTTGTTGTGCGATTTGAAGATGAATATGGAAACTTAACAAACAACGCTCCAGAAGATACTTTAATCGAACTATCCCATGAATACATAAGAGAAAATTTAAACTGGAAATTATTTGTTCCAGAAACTGGATTTATTTCATTGCCAAATCTTTATTTCAACGAAGAAGGCATTTATACAATTAAGTTAACCATTAATAATACAAAAAAAGAATTTTGTTCATCACCTATCAAATGTTTTTCTGCAAGTGAAAGACAATTATTTTGGGGTTTATTACACGGAGAATCCGATCGTTTTGACTCAACTGAAAATATTGAAAACTGTCTTAGACACATCCGTGACGATAAAGCATTTAACTTTTTTGGAGTTTCTCCATTTGAAAGTATAGAAGAAACGCCAAATGATGTTTGGAAACAAATTTCTCAAAATATCACAGAATTTAATGAAGATGAAAGATTTAACACTTTCATTGGATTCCAATGGGCCGGTGAACCAAAATCAGAAGGTGTACGTGTTCTTGTCTATAACAAAGACAGTAAGCCAATCTTACGAAAAAAAGAACTCAAAAGTAACACTTTAAAGAAAATTCATAAATCTTTTGCACCTAAAGAGATAATCTCTATCCCTTCCTTTACAATGGCTAAAGGAGCTGAATATTCATTTGATCAATTTGACCCAGATTACGAAAGAGTTGTTGAAATTTACAATGCCTGGGGATCTTCTGAAATGTCAAAAAAAGAAGGAAATTCTCGTCCAATTACATCAACAAATGGCTACACTGAATATGCTGAAGGCTCTATTCAAAAAGCTTTAGCAAGAAACTGCCGCTTTGGTTTTGTAGCAGGAGGTTTGGATGATCGAGGTATTTATGGAGATCTTTTTGAAAGTGACCAGGAACAATATTCTCCAGGTTTAACAGCCATTATTGCTACTGCCCAGACAAAAGAAGCAATGATGGAAGCAATTTATCAACGATCATGTTATGCCACAACCGGTGAACGCATTATTGTTGGTTTATATTTAGCTGGAGTGCCAATGGGAAAAGAAATTAGCACAGCAGAAAAACCTGGTCTAGTCATGAATCGGCATTTATCTGGTTATGTGGCAGGAACAACAAAATTAAAAACTGTTGAAATTATAAGAAATGGTAAGGTCATCCATTCTTATCAACCTAATAATTATTCATTAGAATTTGCCTATGACGACTTGACTCCATTAGAAAAAGTGACAATAAGCACAAAAGATAAAAAACCTCCTTTTGCTTATTACTATCTACGTGTGATTCAGGAAGATGGACACATAGCTTGGAGCTCACCGATATGGGTGGATTACATCCCTCTATCTTCATTACCTAAAACACAAAATAAACGACTTCAATCAAAACCAGTTGTTCAACCAGAGACCTTAGCTATGGAATTTGATGATGAAGATGAGGAGGATTTTGATGATTTTGATGATGAAGAATAAAATCAACACGGAGAATTCATGTCCAATTTATTTTTAACATTAGTGATTGCTTTTGTTATTATTGTTTTAGCCTTAGCTTGTCT
>JAUXSJ010000078.1 GCA_030679615.1 Parachlamydiaceae bacterium
AAACAGAAAGTTATTTATTTTCTAATATGGTTCAAAAATATCCAAAAAATGATTCACTATTAATTAATTTAGAAAACATGACTGAAAATGACGAAATAAAAATTGTAAATAATATAGACAGTTCCATTCCCAACGTTCATAACTATATTAAAAAAAACAATTCTTCAAATACAATACAGAATTTAGAATTTGAACAAATTAATAAAGAATGCAATGATTCGGATGTAAATTCATCTAGAAAAAGTTCCAAGCAATTAATTGAAGCAAGTAAGGAACAAAAAAAACTTTTAACAAAAGAGTTTAAAGAAAGATATAAAATTAAAAAATTACCAACTTTTATTAAACTTCAAACAGGAAATGTTATTTTTTTAACTTGATTCTATAAAATATTTAAAATTACAGATTTAAACGATAATCGTTCAGTTAAATCCTGCGATACGTAAAAGCGGCAAAAGCCGTTTTACGTATCGCAGGATTTAGGTCAATGGTGTTAGCTTAAAAAAATATTATTAATTGAATGGTGCGTAAAATAAAATGCCGACTTTGAGATGCCAGGTTGTAATCAGGCCGTCCCGGCCTGAGATTTTATTATAGGGTATTATCAAACTCAGGCCGGGACGACCTGATTACAACCTGGTATCTCAAAGTCTATCTTTACGCGTCAGGTTTGTTAATAATAATTTTTTAAGCTAACATCATTGGGATTTAGACTCGGCTCAAATCGCAACATTTAACTGAACAATTAAACGATTAAAAAAAATTTCACCATTCTCGTTAACAAAATTACCCATTTACAGAGTAAATCATATCTGTTAAAAGAAAATAACCCTGTATTTCAGGATGAAAATCAATCTTCATAATTATACATTAAAAGTTACTCTCATATGTTAGTCCTATTTTTCTACTTTATCATTTCCCATATTGTCTCATTTTTTTGTTCAATTTTAGAAGCTGTTTTACTATGTTGTACAAATGGCTATGTTGCACTTCTTAAAAAGAAAAAACCTTTAGTCGGAAATATTTTAACTGAATTAAAAGCACGTATTGATAGACCCTTAGCGGCTATCCTTACTTTGAATACCGCTGCTCATACTTTTGGTGCCGCAGGAGTAGGTGCGAAGGTTTCAGAATTATATGGCGAATCTTGGCTAGTGATTACTTCTGTCATGCTCACACTCACAATGCTCATTTTAACAGAAATGATCCCTAAAACTTTAGGCGCAATTTATTGGAAAAAATTAGCCCCTGTCACAGCTTATAGCATTCGATTTTTAATTACATTCACCTATCCTTTTGTGATTGCTTTTGAATCTATTGCAAAAATTTTAGCTAAAGGGAAAGGTCAAGAAAAAATCACTGAAGAAGAAATTAAATTAATATTAGAAGAAGGAACTCAAGCAGGGGTTATTAGAGAATTAGAACATGATATGCTTGAAAGTATCTTTAGATTAGGAAGTCGAAGAGTTAATATTCTCATGATTCCTCGAATGGATATAGAATGGATTGATATAAGTCTATCTATTGAAGAATTAAGAAAAACATTGGAAGAATCTCCTCACACAAGATTTCCAGTTTGCGATGATGAATTAGATGAAGTTATAGGCCTCGTATCATCTAAGGACATTTTAAATCAAATGCTTTCTACCGGAGTATTTAATTTGAAATCTATTGTCAAACCACCACTGTTTGTTCCTGAAAACATGCGTGTGATTCAGCTTCTAGATATATTCAAAAAAACCCCTGATCACATAGCCTTGGTCACAGACGAATACGGCGGTGTTCAAGGATTAGTCACTTTGCATGACCTTCTTGAATCTATTATTGGAGATGTGCCCTCTACTTCTATTCTTCCAGAAACACAAATTATTCAGAGAAAAGATGGATCATGGTTAATTGACGGAATGATTCCATTAGATGAGTTAAAAGAACAGTTTGATATAGATGCCTTTCCAGATGAGGAAAAAGGCAATTACCGAACCTTAGGTGGTTTTTGTATGCGACAAATTGGAAGTATCCCAAGAGTGGGTGATCATTTTATTTGGGACAAATTTCAGTTTAAAATAGTTAAAATGGATGAAAGACGCGTTGAAAAAGTCTTAATGAAATTTACAGCAAATTAACATGGAGATATAGAATGTGTTTTTCTACAGAAGCAAGCTTTACGGCCGCCGCTGGTTTAGGCATCGTTGGAATATTAACTTTAAAAAAATGCAAATCTAAATCTCTTTATTTCTTAGCTTCGATTCCCCTTCTATTTGCAATCCAACAGCTTTCCGAAGGATTTCTTTGGTTGCATTTCAATCAGCTAATAGATTCGAAAATATTTTTTAAAAAATCGATTAGCTTTTTTTTAATTTTCGCATTTTTAATTTGGCCGATCTGGATCCCCCTATCTTTATATTTACCTGAAAAAATTCAATGGCGTCGAATTCTTATTGGTTTGAATCTTTTTTGCGGAATCATTTTAGCAGCTGTTAATTTATATTATTCTTTACAACAAGACATCAATGTACAACTTATAAATCACAGTATTCAATATTTAGGAAATACACCTTCTCAATATTATATTTATCCAGTTGTCGTTTTACTTCCTTTCTTTCTGTCAAGTTTAAGAAATGCATGGATTTTTGGCATACTTACTGCTTTAGCGTTTATTGTTGCAGAATATTACTATATGGAAACTTTCGTTTCTGTTTGGTGCTTTTTTGCCGCTATTGTCAGCCTAAGTATTTATAAGATCGTTAAGGATAATCCTAACATTCAATCACTATGATCTTAGATAATTCAAAATATTAATTACCTAAAATTAAGTGTTTATTTTATTTTTTTTATTTGAAAGAAGTGCCTCAATAACATTTTGCGGAATATCATTTTTACTTTTACTAGGTTTAATTATTTTATCAAGTATTGGTATAAGAAATTCAATTGAAAATAAGACCACAGAAATTGTTTTAGTTATTTCCAAATAATTACTATTAAATATTTTACCTGTGGATTTTAAAGAAATATATTCAATTAATTTATAAAAAAATAAAGTCACTAGAATTTTTTTTATTTTTATTGAATCAATTACTAATTTCATTTCATCAATCGAATTAAATTTAATTTCTTCTAAATTTATTAATTGAATTGTTTCATTAAAACAATCTTCCGTAAAAACAATCACTTCCATTATCTTATTTATCAATATTGAAGAAGTTTTAAACTGCTTGACTAATCCAAATGTTTTTGTAAAAATGATACCAATTTTATGATCTATTTCAATAATGATCTTAAAAATTTTATTTTCTAATCGAGAAACATTTTTATCGTTATTATAATTTTCATACAGAAATTTAATTATCTTCAAACTGAGATCCAAAACTATAGAATTAAGTAAATTATATACAAAATACATGGAAAAACATCGAATCGCTTTCTTGTGAATATCATTCAAATATACTTTAATTACTGAAAGTTTTCTTTTTTTCAAAATATCTATAGTTAGACTAACACTTCCGAATAGCAATGAACTCAAAACATTACGAACTGTTGAGCTAAAAGCACTCTTTGTGTAATAAGAAGAGTTATTTTTAAAATTATCAATATTGATATTATTTCTTATGATTTGCATTGCACTCTACTTTTAAATTATTTTTTACAGATTATTTTATTTAATAATGATTCAATTGATTGATTTTAAAATTTAAAAATAATCTATTTTATAGATTTGAAAACTTTTTTTTTTAATTAAACAATTAAATATAAATATATCATAAATTAATATCAAACAATATTCTCTTTTAATCCTATTTTGCGTTAAAAATAAAAATTTTTCTTGACAAATTGACACTAAAAAAAACAGAATAACGATTATGAATACGCAATCTACCACTTTTTTTTTAGAAAAAATTCAAGCTCGAGCCTATCGATATTGTTTTTTCCTTGTTTTAGTCGCTCTAGTTACAGGCTTAGTCTTGACGGTTCTATCGTGGATGGAAGTTTGTGTTGAGCATTGTTCTGCCAATCAAGAATACAGAATTTTTGGAATTCCGTTTGCAATTTTTGGATTATTGTTTTTCCCTACTTTAGTTTTAATGCATTTGCTTTCTGCAAAATATCTTTATTTAAGACCTCTTGTATCATGGATGATCTCTTCAGCAATTGGCGCAGAAATCATGTTTATTTTAGTTCAAAAAAATCAAATTGGACACTGGTGTCCTGTTTGCTTAAGCATTGCCACTTCTCTAGGCATAGCAGGATTAATTTTATTAGCTTCCTATCTGCTGAAATTTTTTTTCAATAAATTTAATAAACAAAATGGTGGACAAATGAATCTTTTTAAGCATGCTATTATCACTTTCTCCTTCATCCTATTAGGTTTCGTTTCTGCATATGTAGGAATCAGTAAAGTTGATGCAGCTCAAACTAATTTTAAAGAAATGAAAGACAAGCTCGCGTTTGGAAATAAAAATAGTCAGATTGAAATTTATACATTTTCTGATTGGTATTGCCCCTCATGTAAAAAAGTAGAGCCTATAGTAGAAAAGCAGTATCAAAAGTTAAAAGGTGAAGCCACCTTCTATTTCGTTGATTATCCTATTCATAAAAAGAGCTTAAATTACACTCCTTATAATTTAGCCTTCCAGGTTCACAACAAATCTCAATATTTACAAGCACGTCAGATGCTTGCTGGATTAGCAGAAAAAGACGAAAATCCTACTGATGAAGAAGTATTAAAACTTTCCGAAAAAAATAAAATCCCCTTTCAAGAACTTTCTTTTATAGATGTAAAAAACGGAATGGATTTCTTTGAAATGCTAGTTCAAAAATACAACTTAAACTCAACTCCAACGATTATCATCACTAATAAAAATGGGTCTAAAGTGATAAAATTAGAAGGTAGAGATGAAATCAGTGAAAAAAGCATTTTAGACGGAATAAAAAAATTAAATAACAAATCTTAATCTAGTCGAAATATGAATGATGCTTTTTTGGAACATTTGCAAGCTGAACTCATATCTTTAAAAGAGCAAGGATTGTATAAAACTGAAAGAGAAATTTCCTCCCCACAAGATTCTGAAATCATCCTTATGGGAGGAAATCATGTTCTAAATTTTTGTTCTAATAATTATTTAGGTCTTTCAAATCATCCAGAAATAATCCAAGCTGCTAAGGATTCTTTAGAGACATACGGCTTTGGATTATCATCAGTTCGATTTATTTGCGGAACACAAGTTATCCATAAACAATTAGAAAAAAAAATATCTCATTTTTTCAATACTGAAGACACCATCCTCTATACTTCCTGTTTTGATGCAAATGGGGGGTTATTTGAAACGATTTTGGGATCGGAAGATGCGATTATTAGTGATGCCCTCAATCATGCTAGCATAATCGATGGGGTCCGTTTATCCAAAGCCAAGCGATTTCGTTATGAAAACAATGATATGAAAAGCTTGGAAGAGCAATTAAAACTAGCTAAAGATTCTAGATTTAAGCTCATTGCAACAGATGGCGTTTTTTCAATGGATGGAATCATTGCTAATCTTCCTGAAATCTGTCAATTAGCAGACCAATATGGTGCTTTAGTGATGGTCGATGATAGTCATGCTACTGGTTTCATTGGTGAAGGCGGTAGAGGGACTCCGGAATATTGTGGTGTGATGGATCGTATAGACATTTTAACTGGAACCCTAGGTAAAGCTCTTGGCGGAGCTTTAGGTGGCTATACTTCAGGAAAAAAACCACTCATTGAATGGCTGAGACAACGCTCTAGACCCTATTTGTTTTCAAATTCCTTAGCACCTTCAGTGGTTGGTGCATCTCTTAAAGTTTTAGATATTATTGAACAATCAAAGGATCGAAGAGAACGTTTAAAATTTAACAGCGAATACTTTCGAAATAAAATGGAAGCTTTAGGTTTTCAATTAATTCCAGGGGTTCATCCAATTATTCCCGTCATGCTCGGTGATGCAAAAATAGCACAAGAATTTTCAAAAAGAATGCTAGAAAAAGGTATTTACGTTGTGGGATTTTCCTATCCCGTTGTTCCTCAAGGAAAAGCGCGAATTAGAACACAGATGTCTGCTAATCATTCAAAAGACAATTTAGATCACGCGATCGAAGCTTTTGCTAGCGTTGGGCGCGAACTTGGAATCATTCATTAATAGACTTCTTTCGAAATTCCATTTGATTGCTAAAATTGCTCTTTTTGGCATCTTTTTTGTAAAATTTTTCAGCCATATGTACACATATGACTTCAAAATTTTTCAAAAAACCTACTCAAAAATACCTAATTTTTTCAATCAAAGCAAATTTCGAAAGAAGTCTAATAAATTAATAATCGTTCAGAGTCGTAAATTCAGTTAACCCAATGTCACCAACTTAAACGAATCTCTTAGTAAACCTACCTTTTTTGACACATTAATCGTTAGTTGTTAAAGTAATTTTTATATAATTCGAACGAATTTTTTAATTAAACAAGGAAAAATTCTATGAAAGCTTTGGTTAAAAAAAAACCGGAAGTGGGTATTTGGCTTGAAGAGGTCCCTGTACCAACAATTGGAGAAAACGAAGTATTAATTAAAACAATTAAAACTTCAATTTGCGGCACAGACGTCCACATTTATAAATGGGATAAATGGGCGCAAAAAACAATTCCCGTCCCTTTAGTCATCGGCCATGAATTTGTAGGTGAAATTGCAGACATAGGAAAAGAGGTCAAAAACTTAAAGGTTGGCGATCGAGTCTGTGGTGAAGGTCACTTTGTCTGTAATTTTTGCCCTAATTGCATGATGGGAAAAAAGCATCTATGTTTTCATACAAAAGGATTAGGCTGTCGTGTCCCAGGGTGTTTCGCCGACTTTTTTGCCTTACCTGCTGAAAATGTTTTTAAAATACCTCACACCATTGAAAATGATATTGCCGCAATCTTTGATCCTTATGGAAATGCTGTACATACGGCTCTCATTTTTCCTCCTACATCAGAAAATGTACTCATTACAGGCGCAGGTCCCATTGGAATTATGGCCGCTGCAATTGCTTTAAAAGCTGGTGCTCATCAAGTGGTGATTACTGATATTAATGATTACCGTTTGGAGTTAGCACGCAAAATGGGTGTAATGAATGCCATTAATATAAAAAACACCTCCATTGAACAAAAATCTAAAGAATTAAATATTGAAGATGGCTTTACGATTGGATTGGAAATGTCAGGTCATCCAAACGGACTGACGACTCTTCTTGAACATGTAAGGCATGGCGGGAAAATTGCATTATTGGGCATTTTTCCTGAGGAATTTGCTGTTAATTGGGATCAAGTCATTTTTAAAATGCTGACTCTACAAGGGATTTATGGGCGTGAGATTTTTTCAACCTGGTATCAGATGGTGAACTTAATTGAAAGTGGTCTAGATTTAAAACCCTTAATCACACATCATTTTAAGGCCGAGGAATTCCAACAGGCATTTGATGTTATGCTTTCCGGAAATGCTGGAAAAGTTATTCTGGATTGGTCCTAATCGTAAAGCCCTCAAAACATTCTTTGGAATGCGAAGGCCCTGCCCATCCTATTACCCATAAGTTCCTATGTATTTAATTTTGAATAGTTTTTGAATCGCTCTACGAGCTCTATGCATTTTTTATCTTACTCCCACAGTTCCTTCGTCGCTCGTAAACTCGCTCCTTAGTCACTGTGGGCTGTAATGGGAGTCGTCCTACGGACTCTAGAACAAATTAAAAAACACTTATAAAATTAAGAGAACCTTTGCATTTTTGTTCTAG
>JAUXSJ010000079.1 GCA_030679615.1 Parachlamydiaceae bacterium
ACGGGGAGACGCAAGAGACGGAGAGAAGAACAATTTACATATTTGAAGAGAAATCAACTTACATACAAAGATAAAACTTATTTATTTTTTTATTTAAATGTTCTTCTCTCCATCTCTTGCGCCTCCCCGTCTCTGCGTTTAATACATGAGGAACACATCGAATAAAATTTACTTAAAAGTGACTCTTAACGCATTTACGAGATAGAAAGATGGTTGAATACATTGACTACAATGACCAATACGACGATAGACCTGCTAAGCTTTTTCTCTATCCTGCGATCATTTTTATGATCATTGGAATGACAATTGGAGTTTTTTTAGCTTTTAATGCTTTTGTATTTCCGGATTATTTCTCGGGAGAATATATCCATTTTGGACGAGTAAGACCCGTCCATGTAACCACTGTGACATTATTATGGTTACTTTCTGTTGATATTGGACTCATGTTATATTTTGTACCGCGTCTATGTGGTATTTCTCTATGGAATCCTCGATTAGCTCTTTGGAGCGGTGCGATCTGGTGGTTTACATTAATTTTAGGCTGTAATTCTTTTCCATGGGGAACAAATTTTGGCTGGGAATATGCTGAACTTCCCATGTGGATATCATGGATACCAATCAAAGGTCTTTTTGCAATATCCTGGTTGATGCTAGTCCTCATTTTTTTTATGACTATTGCTAAACGACGTTTTGAAAAATTGTATGTTTCTCTATGGTATACCATGGGAACGCTAATATGGACTACATTCACAGTCATTGTCGGAAATTTTGCTATTAATTGGTTGCCAGAAGGAATTTCTCGAGTCAATGCTAGCTGGTTTTATATTCATAATTTGGTTGGGCTAATTTATACTCCAATGGGACTGGCGACAGCCTATTATTTTTTACCTAAATTGGCAAATACCCCTATTTACAGTCATCGACTTTCAATGATTGGCTTTTGGTCCATCGCTTTCTTTTATGCTTGGATTGGAACTCATCATATGATACATGGCCCTGTTTCTCAATGGCTGCAAACGACATCCATTGTATTTTCAATTTGGCTATTTATTCCAGTTTGGACCGTTGTACATAACTTATATGCAACACTTCGTCAGGATTGGAATAAATATTTAGAAAGTGCTCCTATTAGATTTTTAATGATGGGAGTGGTATTTTATTTGATTACTTGTGTACAAGGTCCAATTCAAGCATTGCGTAATGTTAATGAAATTACATCAAAAACAGATTGGATTATCGGGCATTCTCATATCTCGCTATATGGAACATTTACTTTTTTCGCTATTGCTGGCCTCTATCAAGCCATTCCAACCATTGTTAAAAAACCATTATGGTCCATCAAATTTGCCAATTGGCATTTTGCTTTAAATTTATGGGGTAGTTTGCTGTTTTTATTCTCACTGTGGGTGGGAGGATTTCTTCAAGGACTCATGTGGGCAAACTGGGCTAATGGTTCATCTTACGCCGAATTTCATGATAATGTGACGAGACTTCCATTTGTACAAACAGTCGCAGATATGCGTAATTGGTGGATATTGCGCGGAGTTGGAGGATTGATTATTTTAATTGGAAATATTCTATTTGCGATCAATTTGTTTAATACTGTTGTTTTAAAACCGACAAACGAACAAGAAGCGCCGCATAAAATAAAGGTAATAGCATGAATCAACCTCCAAATAATCCTGAAAAACCTCAAAATGAGCAAAAAAAAGAAATCAAAAATGTGCATGGTTCCTTCTTGCACAACATTGATCGATCCGCGATTTTAACGATTATTGGTGTGATATTATTATTTTCAAGTTCAATCATCGTTACATTAATAGCTCCGCGTTATATTGATACAACATGGACAAGCCCTTCAAGTCCTTTTCAAGTACAAATGTATGAAATTGAAGATCCAAATCTTTATATCAGTAGCGTCGCAACAGGAGGAAAAAATCTTCAATATGTTCACCACTTAAAGCAAGATTTTTCACTTTTGGCATTTAAAGAAGATGAAAACTTACGTATCATCGCACCTAAAGAATTAGAGCATTATATAACACGTTTTGGAGAAAATGAATTAAAATTAACTTCTCGTTTACTTGTTTTAAGGGAACCTTCAATAGCTTTAAAAAAAGATGTAGAAAATCTAAGAAGTGAACTTGAAAAAAAATGGGACAAAAGACAAGAAGATGCAGATAAAAAGGGACCTGAAAAAATCACTTACGAAATTTTAGAATTATACGATCCCAATCAACGAGAACTTTTTTCATTTGATCCTTCAGGTGGAATTATTCCTAATTGGGTAGATAAAAATTATAAAATTTTAGATACCCCTTACAAACAACCCTACCATCATGACAACGGAGTTATTTACATTTTAAATCCAACAGAATTTAAAATAAGTCCCTTTAAATTTGGAGATCAAGAACGTTGGAGGTATGATAAGGATGGTCGACCTGTTAAAGACGTTGAAGAATTAAAAAGTCCTGCACTAGGATTTTACTCACGTAAAGAACTTATTGAAATGGGTGAAAAAATTTATGCCATTGAAGGTTGCTGGTACTGCCATACAGATCAAACGCGAACATTAATTCAAGACACTGTTTTAAACGGATCAGATTCTTACCCAGCTCCACCCTCTTCTGCCAATGAATATATTTATCAAAAAATCACGTTTCCTGGTACTCGTCGCATTGGACCTGATATTTCCAGAGTAGGAGTAAAGAAGCCAAGCCGAGATTGGCATGAGTCTCACTTTTGGTCACCAACGTCAGCAAGTAAAGGGTCAATTATGCCAGCCTTCCAACATTTTTTTGATCATGATCCTCGTGGAACAAGTAAAAATCAAATAGGCGTACCCAATTATCAATTTGAAGCCATTTATCAGTACATGATGACAAAAGGGACGCGGATTACGCCACCAACTCAAGCATGGTGGTTAGGGCAAGATCCTGTAAATACCATGGAAATTATTACAGGAAACAAAAAGAAATGATGATTTGGTTAGCTGTTTTAGATGGAGCAGGAGTCTATGGATCAGTTTTGCATTATGCTTTTGTTATTTCTTTTGCAGGTAATGCATTTTTAATTTTTATTTATTTATGGTGTAAAAACAAACTCAATATGGATGAAGAGGCAAAATTCCAAATGATGGAAGATAAAATTATTCATGCAAAGGAGAACAATGAATCCCAACAATGAAAATCATGAAAAAGATGAGTTAGAATTTTACGGAGACACAGGCATCGCAAGTTATGAGGGTAAAATTCCTAAATTTCTCATTTTTACGTACATTGTTTTGCCCATTTGGGGATTTGTGAGCTTATATTATTTTTGGAATGGAAGTCTTGGTTGGTTTGATCGAGGTACATGGCATGAGTTGCAGGTAGCAGCTAATACAACATTTCCCATCGAAAATCAAAATTTAGTCAAGAAATCGCCTCTTCAAGAGCAAGAAGAGCTAGTGAATTAATTATCAAATCTGTTTTATTTTATATAGCAAAGCCTTCAGAACACTTTTTGGAGTGCGAAGGCCCTGCCCATTCTATTACCCATAAGTAAAATGCTCCTCTTCATCATCCATTTATCATGCTCATCCTGCCGTTTGCGATCATGCCTATCTTGTTTTATATTTATGGATGAATCATTTTGCATATTTTTCAATTAATTTAGATTACAAAAAAAACAGGATAAGCATGATCGCAAGCGGCAGGATGAGCATGATAATTAGAACGATGTAAGACGAGCATAACTTATGGGTAATAGGATGGGCCCTGCCTTCGCTTTTTTATGGTTCAGATATTCATTTCTAT
>JAUXSJ010000083.1 GCA_030679615.1 Parachlamydiaceae bacterium
AAAAACAGGATTTTTCTTAGATCATCGAGAAATGAGGCAATGGATTGGAGAGTTATCCAAGGGTAAAAAAGTATTAAATGCTTTTTCTTATACGGGTGGTTTTTCAGTTTATGCATTGGCAGGCGGAGCAGAATCGGTTGATTCCATTGATTGTTCGCAGGAAGCGATTAATGCGTGTAAAGAACACGTTGCATTAAATGGATTTCAAGTGGATCAACAACGATTTATTTGTCGGGATGTGTTTGATTTCCTTCGTGAAGAAAGTTCATTGCCTTATAATTTAGTTATCTTAGATCCGCCAGCTTTTGCTAAAAAGCAAAAAGATTTAATTGCGGCTTGTCGAGGATATAAAGATATCAATCGATTGACTATTCAAAAAATGCCCCCTCAATCTTTGTTATTGACATGTTCTTGTTCATATCACGTGAATGAAGAATTATTTCAAAAAATCTTATTTCAAGCAGCTTCAGAAGCAAAAAGACAAGTTCGGATAGTAGGAAGGCATCGTTTGGCTCCTGATCATCCAGTGAATTTATACCATCCAGAAAGTAATTACTTGAAAAGCTTTTTGCTTTATGTTGAGTAAGTTTTGGATTAAGCTTTATAGTATTCTTTTAGATAGCGATAGAATAAATGACGCCTCAGATAAGATGAATTTAGTCATAGCGCCACGCTTCGGCAAGTCGAAGCTATGAAACCGGTGACAAGTCACCGCACTCCACATGTATCCTAAAGTTGTTTTTATCAAAAATAGTTTAAATTTGGAGTGCGCGTGACTTGTCACCGCTTTCCTAATCTTCGACTTGTCGAACCGCTGGAGCTAGAGTTAGACAGGGTTTTATCTGAGGCGACATTGAGGGCCTGTAAGGCCGGCATTTTATGCTTATGTCTCAATTAAATAATAACATTTTTATCAATCCAAGTTTTAAAAACCCACGTTCTTAGAGTATAACTTTTTTTGAAATAATCAGTTTCAGCCGTAATTCGATCAAATACAAAATTGATGCCCATATTTTTAAAATTTTTACGATCATTATCATATTTAGTTTGATCTTCTATCCATGAATTCTGTTTAGGTAAAAGCTTTTTTGCTAATTTAGGTAGTTTCTTAAGGTAGGCTTTACCTAAATCTATCTCATTAATTGAATTAGTATTTAAAATTAGAAAATTTAAAACCTTACCAATTTCAAAATAGTGTGCATCACTAAAGCATGAAAAAGGTAGGTCGTTAACCTGATTAAAGATTGAATTATTACAAGGGAATTTAGAAACATGAACTGTATAAGCTTCCCACGAAGGTCCAAAACCTAAAAGATAAGATAATATCTGGTCTGTTTGAAGATAGCCCTGATGTGGAAAACAGTAAGTCACAGCTTCGGTGATGGAATTTGTTTGTTTGTCGGGTAGTAATTTAGTTAAATAACGGCGTGGATTAAAAGCCTCTAATGGTTGTTCATTGACGAAATAATACTTTGGATGTTCTTGATGATTATCAATGAATTTTAGGTTGTCTTTATAAGTATCTAGTTTTAGTACGTTTAAGATAAGATTACGTAGATCATGTTCTATACTCAATTCAAAAACCGCCACTGGCTTGATACCTAAAATTACCCACAAGATAGCGCAAGCATCTGGATTCATTTCTTTATTGATGTATTCAAGAATGGCTTTATTTTCAGGAATGGATAAATGTTCATTTATTTTACCCATTTCTATTTCTAATGAGTCCTTATATATAAAATGATCTTCTTCAAGAAGATTAAAATATTTTAGTTCAATCAATTTATTTGAAGATAATTTAATGGGCTGAGAAATTGACTCATTGATTGCTATCTCAGATTTTGGTGAGTTTTGAAAATCTGAATTAAATTCAATTGTTAAATCTTTAATCGACTCTATTGATTGGTCTAATCCATTAACTTCTAATGATAAATTTTTTTTCTTTTTTACACGTCCAAAGAGACTTGTCGCTGCATAAATGACAATTCCAATAATTGTGGCTATAGCAATGCAAGAAAATATTTTTGATGTAAAAAAAACGTTTGTAAGTTCATTTTTGTATTTTGAGAATTGAAAACTATTGAAAAAATTTGATTTATAATTATTAGAAATTTCCATAGTTTATACTCTTTAATTTATTTGTTTATTAAATATAAGTTATTTAATAAACAAATGCAATGTCAAACTATGATTTATAAAACTTTAAATATCTAAATTAAAAAAAAATTTAGATATTTAAAGTTAAAAGATTAATGTCCGCCGCAGCATCCACCTTGATGAGAATGTTTATGCGCGATCACTTGTGTTACATGAATTTTGTTACCGTCGAAATCTTCGATAAGTTGCATTCTAACATGTCCTGGTACTTCTTCAATTTTTCCAACTAGTTTAGCACCCTTTTTTTGAAGATCAGCAATGGCTTCATCCAAATCATCTACATCCAAACAAATAACTGCGTTTTGTCCAGGACTGATTGGGCTTTCTTGTTCACATTTTGAATCATATTGACCAATTCCAAGGCGAGTTCCTTCACCGTCATGACCTTCTAATTCAGCCCAACCCCATTGTTCATTCATTTCTACAACTTTTAGACCTAAAACATCTCGGTAAAATTCAATTGTTTTTTTGAAGTCCTTGACAGAGATCCAGACCATTTTGATTGCTTTTGTGCGCATAAGTGCCTCCTTAATAATGAGCATTTAATTAAATTATGAATGCTTATATAACAATTAGGTAATTTATGACAGGAGTTTCAATGAACCGAATCCTTTTTTTATTTCGAAGAGATTTGAGAATAGAAGATAATACAGGGCTACAATTTGCTCTTCAAAATGCAAAAGAAGTGATTCCTTCCTTTATATTTACACCTGAACAAGTAACTCATAATAGTTTTCGCAGCGATCGATGTGTTCAATTTATGATTGAATCCTTAAAAGACCTTAGTAGATCATTAAATTCTATAAACAAAAAACTTTATTTATTTTATGGAACAAATGAAAAAATTGTAGAGGATTGTATAAAAAAATTGAATATTGATGGAGTGGCTGTTAATGCAGATTATACTCCATATAGTATTCAAAGAGATCAAAAAATTGAAGCTATTTGCAAAAAATTGGACGTGCCCTTTTATTCTTTCGAAGATGCTCTTTTACAACCTATCGATGAATGTTTAAAAAAAGATGGCTCTCCCTATACCATTTTTACGCCATACTATCGAAATGCTTCAAAGTTGCTAGTGAAAAAACCCATTCTAACTACACAGTTAAATTTTTATTCTTCACCAATTACTTTTGCTGAAGATGAGAGTGTTTTTGAAAAAGTTTTATCTAATACCTCGTTTCAACAAAATGGCGGAAGAACAGCATGCCTTGAAAGATTGAAACAATTACATAAATTATCGAATTATTCAATTCAAAGAGATTTTCCAGCAAAAAATTATTCAACACATTTATCACCTCATTTAAAATTTGGAACTTGTTCTGTAAGAGAAATTTATTATGAAATAATGGATCAATTGGGAAAAGAATCCGAGTTGTTAAGATCACTTTATTGGAGAGATTTCTTTAGTACAATTTCTTATTATTTTCCACATGTTTTTACAGGTGCCTTTAAAGAAAAATTCCAAAGTCTTTCTTGGAAAAACTCAAAAAATGATTTTAAAATCTGGTGTGAAGGATTAACAGGATTTCCCATCGTTGACGCAGGGATGAGAGAGTTGAATCAAACCGGATATATGCATAATCGTGTTAGAATGATTGTGGCAAGCTTTTTGGTAAAAGATTTGTACATCAATTGGCAATGGGGTGAAAAATATTTTGCTCAAAAATTAATTGACTATGATCCTGCAATAAATAATGGGAATTGGCAGTGGGCAGCCGGTACGGGTTGCGATGCACAACCTTATTTCAGAGTTTTTAATCCTTGGACACAGGGCTTAAAATTTGATTGTGATTGCGAATATATCAAACAATGGGTACCTGAACTTAAACCGTTTTCACCAAAAGTAATTCATGAATGGCATTTAGAAAAAAATCATAGTCAATCAAGCACCTATCCAAAACCAATTGTTGATCATCAAATTGCATCAGCCCAAATACGAAAATTTTATTTGCAATCTATAAAATAAACCATTAAAATAAGTAGGTTTGTAAAAAACAGCATCTAATTATATGCATTTTAAGGTTGGAAAATGATTATTTTATTGGGTCCGCCTGGTTCTGGTAAAGGGACTCAAGCTAAATTACTGAGTCAAGCTTATCATATTCCTCAAATATCTACAGGTGATCTTCTTCGTGAGGAAATTGCAAATGAAACACAGATTGGATTAGAAGCAAAAAGATACATTCAGCAAGGTTTACTTGTTCCTGATGAAATTGTTCTTGGAATGCTTTTCGCTAGAATTGAAAAAGATGATTGCAAGCAAGGGTATCTTTTGGATGGATTTCCAAGAACTGTCACACAAGCGGAACAACTTTACCAAAAACATTCCTCTAAAAAACCACCCCTCGTGATTTCTTTAGAAGTTCCTGATGAGCAAATCATTCAACGAGCGGTTGGACGTTTATTATGCCGACAATGTGGTAAAATTTATCATCAAATCAACTCCCCACCACTTACTGAAGGAGTTTGCGATGACTGTGGAGGCGAAATCTATCGACGTTCAGATGATCATGAGGATGTGATTCGAGAAAGGTTAAGGGTTTATCATGGACAAACTCAGCCTTTGATTGCATATTATTCAGAAAAAAATTTGTTAAAAGCTTTTAATGGAAGCGAACCTACACAAAAAGTATTTTTGAATATTAAGTCTTATATTGATCAAAGTCATCGTTAAGCGCGATCGTAGCCTAGACTTTAGTCTGGGCTTGTTTTAGCAGACTTTAGTCTGCTAGTCCAGTTAAGATTATGAGTAAGTGAGCGGGACTAGCAGGCTAAAGCTTGCTAAAACGAGCCCAGAATAAAGTCTGGGCTACAATTTCTTTTATTCTATAAAAGATTTGATTTTCTTTCATCGATATATTTTTTTAGAAGAGATTGAGAATAGATCCGAGCTTTTTTTAAATCTCTAACCGTTTCTATACCTAAAACTTTTAATTGTTTTTGGACTAAACTTAAAAGTCGTTGATAATTTTCAAGTTGGGTATTATCCTTAAACTGTTCTTGATCAACATCTTCCTTTTTTATTGATGGAAGCAAACCTAATTTCCAATAATCCTCTAAATGCCAGATATTTAACCTTGTTAATCCTTCCATAGCTGAATCTTGATCAGTTAATGACGCGTTATCGTAAAGACTTGAAAGCGATTTATCTAAAAGATCAAATATTCCTGCTGCAGGGATATTCGAAGATGCTTTTTGGCCAATTAAATTTAATCGATGTTGATACGATTCATTTAAAGAACTTAGCTTATCAATTAAATCTACACGGTTCGTATTCCATACAATAGAGAGAACTTTTTGAATACATTCTATAAATTCAAAAAGTTGGTCTTTAATATGAATTAATCTTTCTTCTGATTCTTGAAGATAATTTTCATTTATTTGTTCATTTTTATTTGAAAGAAATTGAATTTTTAAATTTTCAAGGTTTTCGTCGATTTGAGCTAATTGTTTTTCGCACTCATGTATATATAAGTTCAAATGATATTTAAGGGGCTCAAAAATACTTTCATGTTTTAATAAAGTTAATTGATCTTCATTTAAATAAAAAAGACTTTGAAAAAAAACAGAAGGATTTAGGCCGACTAAAATGTTTGATAAACGATGATGATAAGATGGATGTTGTGAAATATAATCAACAATAGCCATCCAAGAAGGCAAGTTAATAGATTTCCCAAATTGTTCTAATTGTGAAGGGTGATCAATAAATTTAAAAAGTTCGTCCATCTTTTTTTTAGATTTAGACGAGGATTCATTTTGAAGAATGACAAAACAATGACCTATTTGTGAATGAGTGAATGTTGGTAATTCTAATTTAAAATCATCAACGCTTAGGGAAGAAACCTTGTTTTTAAGTTCATCAATCGAATCGATGGAAGTAATTGTCATTTTTAATCCTTGATAAGTTTCATTTTAATTTATACTTATCATAAATTTGAAAAAAAATATATTTCTTGTTTAACTTAATTTAAAAGTCGTAAAAAAATTAACCACAGCGATCAAATGGAAAACCGTTACTTCTCGAAAACAATTTAACGCAGAGGCGGGGAGTCAGGGAGACGCAGAGCAGAACGTTTATAAATTATATTGTTTAAATGTTCTTCTCTGCGTCTCCCTGTCTCCCCGCCTCTACGTTAAATTGTTTTCGAGAAGTAA
>JAUXSJ010000086.1 GCA_030679615.1 Parachlamydiaceae bacterium
TGAGAGATAGAGTGCTTTCTCTTTAAATCAATAAGGTGAATAAATTTCCTTACATTCCAGAAAAAACCCACAATGGCAACAGGACCAAAAATAATGGGTGTAATTGCAGCTCTGATAACAAGGCGCATTGCCTTCATTGCAGGTCTTATCAGTTTATCACCAAAATAAGAAGGATGCTTTATACGCTCAAATAAATTATTATTCGGATGTTCAATTTTATAATTATTAAAAGATTCTCTTAAAGAACCTAAATCTTTAATTTTTTTCTTTACGCAATTTGAAGGAAATAGCCAATCTGAACAAATTACCTTTTGAAAAACCTTTACAGTTATTGATTCGCTTATTGATCCGTTCATAAACCCGCTGTGTTTTGTTAATTAAATAAAAGATTCTAATTTAAATAATACTTATTTTCAATCAATTTATTAACTTGTTATTATTTTTTTTAATCTGACTTTATATTTATAATAAATTAATGCTTATTTTTGTTAATTTCATGAAATGAAATAACCCAAAGAGATTTTAATAACAAAACACCTTCAAGTTTCTTTTTGGAGTGACAAAGTCATGTCTTCTCTTTTTGTAACTTTAATGCCTTATTTATATTGAATAATACATTAGACTTCTTTCGAAACTTAATGGAAATTAAACACAAAGACACGAAGGCTCTAAGACACGAAGAAATCTACAGATGTATTTATGATTATACTACTACACCATCTTTTACGTAAGGGGCACAAACATTCACTCAAAGTACTAATTTTATACTGTTAATCTTAATGTCAAACCTCGTTTCAATCTTTGTGTCTTCGTGCCTTTGCGTCTTTGTGTTTAATCTCCTTTAAGTTTTGAAAGAAGTCTATTAAAAGAAAAAATTGTTTCTGATTATGATTTAAGCAAGTGTCATATGCGTTTTGTATGAAAAATGTCGCTAAATCACCTTGACGCTCTCTTTTCAAAAAAAAAGCGAAGGCAGGGCCTTCGCACTCCAAAATAGAAATTTGGAAATCTATCACGCGCTTAATTACCTGACCGGGCATGCACCTGTTGCGCAAGCTTCAGCTAGTTCATCATCTCTGATTTCTATGCCTGAATAATCAATTTCCTTTAATCCAGACGCATACTTATCAAAGACTTCCTTCGTCACAACTTCTTGAGGTAAATAAGCATAACCTAAATCCTCAGCATTCTTTGTTGGATCATTTCTTAACAAGAAAGATACCCCTACATAACATCCCCAATTCAATAATAACCAATCAATGATCGCAGGAATTTCTGATGGGTCATAAGAAACAGTAATGGAAACGTTCTGCTCACACCATGTTGTTTGCAGTAAGCGATACCATTCTAATTGTTCTACAGCTGAGTCTGTATTGACTTCAACTTCCTCAATTTTCCCATTTTTTCTAATCACAGTCATACGTGTAAATGGAACATTATCATATCTTACAGGAAATTTAACCAAGACAGATTCCGGTTCGTATGGTTTTTCTTTAATTTCATAACCAGCGGCTCTGAATCTTGCTACCAGAGGATCATGCTTCGAAAAAGTAATATTATTAAAAACAAACTTTCCTAGTGGCATATGGATACCTTCTGGCACTTCTCCCCACTCTTTGGTTCCCATAATTTTACTAATCGTTCCGCTCGGCTTAATGCAAGTTACATTTTTTGGTAAGGGTGCATTAAGCTCATTCGCCATGCTGTAAGCTGCACTAACAGCAATGTTTCTCATGCGTTTAAAGTCATATTCAGTCAAATCTCGGCGAGCTCTTACTCCGGTTAATCCAACTCCGCAAAGATGTAAAAATTCGTTATTAAAATGCCACGCTTCTTGCAGAATTTCATCTCGAAGATTAACCATCGTTTGACGATAATTCATCCTAGCTGCTAAATATAAAGCTCTTTCAAGACCAATCTTATCACCTTTAAAAGCTAAAACATTCACTTCTGTTAAATTACAGAAACTTTTGTTTCCTAACAGAATTTCTACGCATGGATTACAACCTTTAAACCAAGGAGCTCTTCTTTCCGCTTCCATGGCGTTAATAAATCCAGGCTCTGAGCCGCCAGAATCTATGATTAGTTGAAAAAGCTGCTCTAACTCTTCTTTGGAAGGAGTTGTTCTAAAAAGAAGACTGTTATTGGATTGTTGACGATGTGCGTTTCCTTTTAACCACCACTCTTTTTTAGCGAGAGAAAAATCTTCCCACTCAGGCTGTCCATATTCAAAAAGAGCAATTTGCGCAGATCGACGACTAGACAAAATAGTTCCCAACCAGTTCACTATGTCTAAAATATCCATACGAGTTAACAATTGATCCGCACGATCAGAAAGAATTTTTGCAATTGCTTTAAAGGCTTTTGCGATTTGTTCGTCACCAGATGAAATCCATCCATAACCTTTTAACCGCGTTCCAGCAGGTCGTATTTCAGAAAAATCAAGAATCAATGTTTTCGCGGGAAATTTACCTGCAACAAGTTTTCCTACGGCTTTTGCCCAAGCAATAGCTGAGTCTCCAACTTTAATTGTCCATGTATGTGTTTCAGGATCAAATGTTTCAACGTTGTTTTGAAATCCACCTTTTTCAGTACGTAAAGAACGAATAATTTTGATTTCTTGCAAAGGACGTCGAAATCCATTTAATGTACCTGTAATCGGGCGAAAACCTACTCCACATCCTTGTAAAAGAAGCCACAATACATCAACGACATCATAAACAGTTTCAACGTGAGTGTAAGAACAATTAAACATACTCGATTCACGAGTACGACTTAATTCGGTACCGCCTAACCATAATGTTCGACCGGCAGGTGCAATATATCGACCCAAGATTAAATGCCGCATTTCATCTAATTCGTCTTCTTGCGCCTCATTTAATGGTCTTCCCAAGGCTCTTTCCCATAACCAGTGTTGATGAGACACAACACGATCGACAACTTGCTCCCAACTTTCAAGCAAAACGCTGCCTTCCTGTAAAGGCCGATGATAAGTTCTTAAAGCTGTGGCCATAGCCCTGGCTGTAGGATGAGTCATAATGCTTTTCTCCTAATTATTTTAATGACAGTGATGATATGAATAACATTATGTATCGATGTTTTGACCATTAAAGTCAAGATAGAGACTTTATTTGATTCTTACTCGAGAGTACCCTAGGAAGTGATTTTTTTTAAATTAATATTACATTTTTAATTGGGTTATTTATCTAATTCTATACAGTTTTTATAATAAAAATTATGAAAAAAAACTTTTAAGATAATTTAAATCAGGATCGTTTTGATTATTGATCTTAACTAATAAGTTATCTTTTCGTTGTTCTAATAAGTTTTTTAGTGAGTCTGATTTAGATTTCTGATCTATTCGATCAAAATATTCAATCAAAATAAATAACAAATCTTGAAGATTTTCTTCTGTTTTAATTAATGAAAAAGTACTTCTTAAAAGAGTTTCAAATAGTGGTCGATTTTTCATTTCTGAAAGGACATATAACAGTTCAAAATTATACTCAAGATCTTGATCATCAAGGTATTCATCAAAGATTTGCTCGATTAATCGCTGTGATGTTTGACTGTTCAACGACCCTAATAAACGTAACTTAAGAAGCACAAACCATTTATTATCAAAAAAGTACGGAGAATATTCTTCAATTAAATCATAAGCATAGGCGTCGTTGCCATCTTCAATTTGCTCAGAAATAAAATCATACAAAAAGGTTTCAATATCATTTGCACAATGGTTCGAGATTAGTTGAATGACTTCTTTTGGAGAAAGTCCTTGATCAACATTGGAGTGTAAAATCTCCGAAAATTGCGCAAGCGATTCTTGTAAAGGAATCTGATCTTTCAACATCTGATGATCAAATAAATAAATTTGATGATCTAATTCATAACAAATAATAGATAAAGAAGGTTTATCTGGCATGAGTTGACGCCATAATTCAAAAACAATCAAAAAAACTTGATCTTCAAAAGTTGGATTAAAAGATCTGTCTGCCACTAAGTGATCGGTGAGTTCTTCTGGAGAATCTGCTTCATCTGCATAAATGACAAAACTTGTGCGATCAAGATGAATATCAAATTTTTCAAGCCGATTAAAAAGTTGCGGAATAGATAATTCACGGTAGTTTTCGACTTGCCAAGGCTCAACTAAAAGTGTAGGTTCTTTTAGCCAATTCATACGCAAAAGATGATATAAAGCACGTCTCTCTATTAAAGTCATAAAGTTTTATTTGGGTTTAAGAATGGGAATTCATTCACATTAACTTTAACATTTATTTTATTAATTAAATAGAATTAATTACTAAATTAATCCAAAATTTAGCTTAGGATGCGCACACTTTTTCTAGTTATTGGGAAGCCAGGCGAGTATAGCTATTTTTTGGTTGGAAAATAGAATTGAATATTTGAAGGTAGTCAGGCCATCACGGCCTGATATCCAAAATAGATTCAGGACGAGACGGCTTGATTCTAGTTTAGGCTATCATTAACATCAGGCAGGGACACGGCCTGATTACCTTCAATAGTCACGACTCAGCCCAGGCTTTAAATCCTGCAATACGTAAGAACTGGCTTTGCTGATTCTTACGTATTGCAGGATTTAAAGCTCGACTCTCAATAAACTAGAAATACCTTATGAAATTCAAATTATTTTTATGTTCTTTAATGAAATAAACCCCATTCTATTTTCAGAATCTTTAATTTTTATCCAATCTTCATTGGATATTAGTTCTAAAATTTCAACTTTGGTCCCTGCAAGAATCGGATCTTCAAAGTTACGTTGATGAATAGGGTCGTATAATTCTGATGCATTAATTAACACTCCCTCGAGAGACTGGGTATAATAAGAAAACATCAATAAAACCAAAAAGAATGTAGAAATTCCCAAGCTAAACACTAAACTAAATTTTACCCATTTCGATGGAATCCAAGTGTTACAAATGAAAAGAATAATGATTCCGATTAACAGCAAAAATAAAATGTAATTTTTCTGATAATCTGTAAAAAATGTTAAAAAATTAATTGGTGCTAAATTAACACTCGAAAGACCTGCTTGATTTTGAGTTTCCTTTAAAAGAGGAAGGATCCTTGATTCATCTACACCATGCTTAAGTGCACGATAATAATATAAAATTGACAAAGGGTATTCGTTTAACTGAGAAAAAATATAAGCGATAACTTGATCTATGTCGGGATTTTGACTATCGATTTGTTCAGCTTGCAGATATAAAAAAAGTGCTTGATTAAAATTAATTTTACGTTGGTCGATAGATTCTGTATTTTCACCTTTTTCCAGTTCAATATAGGCATTTTGAGCAAGGCTTTCAAAAGATTGGCAAAAGAGATTGGTTATTAAGGCACAAAAAATGATAAATATCGGTAGTATAAATCGCATTTAAACTTAATAGTTATCGTTCATTTAAAAATCTACACTCAACTGTTTATTGAATATTTCCCTTATTTACTCTGAAAGGATAAAAAACAAAAAAATCGTAATTGCAATCAACGAAAGCATCGCAATATTATGCCCTAGAAAAGAAGACATGTACTGAGGTTGATCAGGGTATAATTTACGGTAGCTTTTTCGATAACTAATCAATGCAAATATAAAAATTCCTAGACCCCATAAGACTAAAAACAAGCCAATATTATGCCCTATAACTTTATTTGTCATATTTTTAAAGACAATAAAACGCGCAAATGCAATTCCCAAGGCAACTCCTGTCAAACCTGTGCGTATCCAGGAAAGAAAAGTCCTTTCAAGAGAAAGTCTTGTGCGTTCATATGAAAGTCGATTGCGTTCTCTTTCTAAATCTTCTTGAGGCGTATTAGTGGTAGGGTCGTAATCCATTTGTATCAACCTATGTATAAAACAAATAGGTTTATAAAATATTTTTTAAAGAGTCAATTAACTTTTGAAAATTGTTTTTAATGCATCTATTTTCGATGAATTTTGATGTTGAAGATGTGGATTCTGATATCTTTGTAAATTTTATTTTAGATTTTGAATCAGTTAGCCTTAAATTTTAGAATTATTATTTCCAACTCATTTTGGACGCAGAGACAATGAGACGTAAACAAAAACAATTTGTTTTCTCTGCGTCCCACCGCCTCTCCGTCTCTGCGTTAAAAAAGTGTAAAATCAAATGGAGTTTCGAAAGAAGTCTAATAGAAAAAGAACTCATAGAGGTTCTTCAAAATACTTATGATAAGACCTCTTCTAAACAAATAATGATTCATATTCGAAATTATTTTGAAAAAAGTCTGTTTACAACAAGATCATGAGATCTTCTTCTTGCTTTATTTAAGGTTGATATTGACGAAGATTTAAAAAATATTTTGACATGTTAAATATTTAAAGGCATTTTTAATTTTAAAAAATAATTATAAATATATATTTTTTTAGGTAGGTTTTATTATGAAGCATGTTTTTTTATTATTAACAGGATTGCTTTTTTTTATTTCAATTCATGCTGAAAATGCTAAGCCATATATTTTCCATGAATTTGATTTAAAGGAAAACCAACATTGCCACCATGAAGCTCTTACATTCAAGCCTTCGTTTGGTTTTGCAATGACTTCAAGATTATCAAAATCTATACTTCCCACTTCTGAGGAAGTCAATTTAAACCAACTTCTTGTTCAATCAAATAATGTTAGTTTAAAACATGGATGCCTAAAGTTAAAAAAGGGAATTTACCGTTTACAATACGGCGTAAATTTACAAAATAATAGTGGGAGAGGAGCATTTATTTCTTGGTTGACGGTACAGCCAAAACATGAAGATGAAATTATCATTTCCACAAGCATCAATGGACACCATGTTTCACCATTTAATTTAACTGAAAATTTTTACATTCAAATTAATCAGATTCTTTATTTTAATGTGACTGAAACATCGTTAATATGTCTAAATTACAGAACACATGGCAATGTCAAGTTGTCTAATTGCAAACCGCTCATTACATCCCCTAATGATTCTTCAAAAAGCAAAAAATATACAGAAACACCAAAACCTTTTTATATTATTGCAGTGAAGGTCGCGGATCTAGATTGATTGATAAAAATTTTTTAGAGTCAACGGTTATTTTGAAAAGGAAATTTTATGAATAAAATAAAATACATTATTTATTTCTTTGCATTGTTCGTTACATCTTTAAATGCGGAATCCATTAATAAAATTAATGATCCATTACAATTTAAAGCCATAAAAAATGAAGAAGTTGTTGTAGTTAAAACAGCTACTATTAAATCTAATCACAATTCTTTATCAGAAGAAAATGCAAATTCTGTTAAAACTTTTGGATTTGCTGTTCTTCCCTCTAGCTTAAACTCAGTCTTTCCCCCTGCAGCCAGTGTTCATTTAACAAACTTATTATTTAGTTCAGGGAAAGTCTCTTTAACAAAAGGATGTTTAAAGCTTTCTAAAGGAATATATCGAATTGGATGTGGGTTAAATTTACAAAACTTGGGTAAAGAAGGTACGATTGAAGCATGGCTTTCCATTAAAACCTCTCGTTCAAATGAATTTAAAGCGATCGATAATAGCTCTATACGCGCAAATATTGCTCTATTTAACCCACCTTCAGAACCTATTTTTGTAAGCTTATCAGGAAGTATTCTTTTAAAAGTAAGAAAAACATCATTAATCAGCCTAAATTACCTTACAAAAGGAAATGTTTTATTAACAAGTGTACCTCCACCAATTAGCGGAAATGGAATGCCTGCTCCTTTTTCTTTTTTCTTACTCGCTAATAAAATTGCAGAAATTTAGTTTAAAATTAAATAAAAACCGATGATAGAGGATCAAAAAAACTTTATGAAAAAAATATTTTACACGATTTTAATTTTAACAATTTTTTTCACTCCACTATTAGATGCCGGCTTAAATGGATTACTTTATCTAAATCCTCCTGTTAAAAATGCGGTTGTTAATTTTGATCAAGAAGTAGCAGTTGTTTTATTTAATGAAACAACTAACCTCCCTTTAACAACAGGAACCGAACAAGTTAACCAAGCAAATTTATACTCAGAATTAGCATTAGGATATAATGCACCGGGAGGAATTCTTCTACCTCCATCAAGCGATAATTATTTAGTGAATTATTCAATTAGCTTAAATTGCGTCTCGGCTATTTCAGATAATACACAAACAGCAACCTTAAGTGCTGCTATTGCATATGTACAAGGTAAATTTGGTTCTCCTATAAAAGTAGGAACACAATCAGCTACAGTCAAGGCTGGTGAAGTCTTAAACCTCAGTAATCAATATTTAATCAGTCGTTTAGACCCTAACCAGCCGACCTTTGTTTATTTAATTCTCACTCCAACGTATTCTGATTCCTTTATCAATTTTACTTTAACATCTTTTTCTCCTTGTACTACTAATTGTGCAGAAAACGCCCCATTTACATTGGGTTTAGAGTCAGTTAGTCCTTAACAAAGTCGAGTTGAATTAAAATTTTATCTTGAAAATAACCAAAACTGAAATTAATATTTAATAAATTAAATTATATTCAAGCTCATTTTAAAGCAGAGATGAAGAGGTGAAGAAAAAAACAATTTGTTTTTCTCCTCGTCTCTTTATCTCTGCTTTAAAAAAATTTCAAATCAAATGATTATTATGTGTCTTGAAATTAAACGGCTTGCGGGAGCTCATCCGTTTTGCTATTCTTTTGTCGTTTCGAAAAGAATTTTATAAGATCAATTTATGGATATCCATCTTTCATTTAGCAACCGTTTAGAAGTTTTATATCAAAATCTTAAAATAAACCTATTTCAACATGAGCAATCTCCTTTTATACGACGTTTAGTAGTTGTGTATGGCCCTGTCATGAAAAATTGGTTAATGCTTAAAATCGCTCAAGATCCTGATCTAAAAGTTGCGATGGGAATTGAATTTATCTATCTCAATCAAGCCTTTGAGTATTTAATTAAGCTTTTTTCAAGAAACCCAGTGGGCCATTTTCCATCAGCACTTGAGATTGCATTAGCAATAGAAAAAGAGCTTATAGAAGTTCTTCAAAATATTCATGATATGACAATTGAAGAACAAAAAGATTGGAATCCGATTATTCAATATTTAAAATTAGAGCCATATCATTTAAAAGAAACCCTTGTGCTTTCTAGAAAAATGGAAAAGCGTTTAATTGGTTTAAGCCAAAAATTAGCTAGGCTATTCATTGATTATGGACGTTATGCCCATAAAATGGTGAAACAATGGAATTGTACAAATCCACAAGATTGGCAAGCACGTCTTTGGAAGAGATTATTTGAAGGAAAATGGAATTGGACATACTTAACTGAATCCATGCAAATTGAACTTGAACCAAAGACCCCATTTCAAAATGGAATTCATCCCGATTCAAAAACAGGTCCTTGTTCAACAATATCTATACATTTATTTTCGATTAATTTTATCACTTCTTCTGAATTTCAATTTTTACAAAAAATTGGAAACTTTGCTCCTATTTCACTTTATTGCTTATCTCCCTGTGCTGTTTTTTGGAGTGATACACGGACTGATCGTGAAAGCGCCTATCTTCAACGATTTTGGCAGAAAAAATTTGGACGTCATGCTCAAAAAATCCTTCACCTTGAAGAATTATTACAAGATCGAAATCCGATTCTCGCAAATTTCGGACGGTTAGGAAGAGAGATGGCACAACTAATAGAAGAAAGTTCTGTGACAACAAATGCATGTTATATACTCCCTGAAACTTTGTCTGAAAATTATCAAGAATTAGCTTTTCAAAACGATTTATATCTTGAAAAAAACAGTTCTTTCACACTATTACAAGCGCTTCAAGCAGATTTAATCTTAATGAGAAACCCAGAAGAGCAACCCAGTTTCGACTTTGAAGCAGATTGTCGATCAATTCAAGTACATGTGGCTCCTGGAAGTCGTCGTGAAGTTGAAATACTTTATCAAAATTTATTAAACATCATCAAAAATGACCCAACCATTCAGCCTCAAGACATCATTGTTATGGCTCCAGATATTCAAAACTATACTTCTTATATTCATACTATTTTTGGAGAAAATGAAAGTTGTTTAGATTATCAAATTTTGGATTTAGGAATGCAAATCCACAACCAACTTGCTCAAGGTTTTTTACAATTATTAGAATTATGTGAAGGCCGTTGGGACAGTGTGGAATTATTGCAGTTATTTGAACATCCTTACTTTTGTCGTCGACATCAATTCTCTTCAAACGATTTTATTTTGATTAAAAAATGGGTTGAAGAAGCAGGGATGCTATGGGGAGAAAACCGATTTCATCGAAATGAAATCTTAATTAGGCGTTATTGTGAAAAAGAGATGGTTGATGAATCTAATATTGGAACTTGGGAATATGGTTTAACAAGACTGCTAAAAGGTTTAATTTCAGCAAAGCAACAGTCGTTACAAAATTCTAGTGACTCTGTTCCTTATTTAGGAATCGAATTTTCACAAGGAGAACTCTTAGGAAAATGGATTCATCTTCTTCATTCATTAAAGGATGATCTGACGCCCTTGCAAGATCGCTCTAAATTAACAATCGATGACTGGGTTAATTATTTAAACTGTCTTATAGACAACTATTTTTATATTGATAAAACTCACTCAACATCATTTGAAGAATCGTTAAAGATTAAAAATCAACTTGAGATTTTGAGATCTTCAACAAAATATTTTAAAGATGCAATTTTTCCATTTTCTACTGTTAAAGCCCATTTATTAAGCCTTTTAAAATACCAGGAAGGATCTTTTCGTGAGGATCAAATCCAAGCCGTTCATTTTTGTTCATTAATGCCTATGCGATCTATTCCAGCAAAAGTCATTGTTTTACTCGGTATGCAAGAAGGTGCCTTTCCTCGATTAAGCGACTTTACCTCTTTAAATCGCATGCTTGGTCATCAAGAAGTTGATTACTGCCCTTTAAATAACGATTATGATCGGTATCTTTTTTTAGAAGCCATTCATTCTGCTCAACAACATTTGTTAATTAGTTATCAAGGCTATCATCAAAAAGAAAATAAAGAACTACAAGCTTCTTTAGTGGTAGAAGAATTACTTTCATATTTAGAAAAATATTACACCATTCAGGGAGAAAAAATTTCAAAAAAATGTATCTTTAGACATCCGTTAAACTCTTTTCATTATCTTTATTTTTCAAAAGAAAATGGTTTAGTAAATTATTCAAAAAGTGATTTTCAAGCTGCCAAAGCTTTTTATTTAAAAGAAAAAAAAGTTCCTCATCAATTTGTATCCTCTTTTCCCTTTTTTCAAGAAAATCAACAACTCCTTTTTCCTACTGGAACGCAAATTGAATTAAAACACTTATCTTCTTTAGCAAGAAATCCCATTAAATTTTATTTACAAAAAGTTTTGGAAATTTATCTACAGAATGATGAATCACGTCGCGTAAAAACTGAAGAACAGTTGGAGTTTTCTGGATTAGACCGCTATCTATTTAAAGAAAAAATACTCAGCCATTCCTTTGACACTGTTTTAAATAACGTTGAAAAAGAAGGTAAGCTTCCCCTTGGTCTTTTTAAATCAGTAGCGATTAAACGGTTAAAAGATGACATGCTTCGTTTGAATAAACACTTACGTAAACATGACCTTGATGTTGAGAGTCTATTCCAAATTGAATTCAAAGAATCTTGCTCAACTCCTTATCAAGAAAATACTCAAAGATGGATATTCCCTGCTTGTCAATTAATTTATGAAGATGGGTACCAGCTTTCAATAGTAGGAAAAGTCTCTAATCTTTCACCCCAAGGCCTATTATCTATTTCTAAAGGAACTTTTATTGAAGCTTGGAAAAATTGGCCGCATTTTCTTTTATTTTGTTATGCGGCTAAACAAAAACCTGATTTATTTAAAAACCAGTTGATTATGATTGAATCTTCAAAACCTTTTCAGGCTTTTTTTGAAGATCCGGATAAATACTTAAAGCAATTCATTCACTATTATTCTTACTCTATTCAAAACATTTCTCCATTAGTCCCAGAATGGATTCCACTCATTATCAATGAAGATCATGTGACATTAAAAGAAAATATGCGCCTTCTATTTAAAAGTTCTTTTGGAACATATCAAAAAGAAGAGCTTAAATGGGTATTCAATAAAAAAACTTTACCTTGTGCAAAACAAATCATTAATGAATGGAGAGACCCTGCACATCATTTAGCTGGAGAATTAATGCAACACTGGTTTCCATCCAAAGCTTCAAAAATAATTGGGGATGAAAATGAAACCCTTTAATGTATTAAGTAGAAATTTAAATCTAAAACAACATTATTTGTTAGAAGCTTCAGCGGGAACAGGAAAAACATTTTCTATCCAAAATATTGTCGTTCGCTTGCTAATTGAATCCCAACTTGAAGAAGAACCTATTCTTTTGCATAGAATTCTTGTTGTAACCTTCACCCGAGCAGCTACTAGAGATTTAAAAAATAGAATTCGAACAAACATCGAAAAAGCATTAGAAGATCTAAATCAATGGAACTATAAAAAATCTATCTCTGAAACTACTTCAGATTATCTTTGCGCCATTATTGAAAATGGAGAGGAATCGATTCAACGAGCTCGTAAGTATCTTAAACAAGCTTTATATACTTTTGATCAAGCTCAGATTTTTACTATTCATTCATTTTGTGCACGCATGTTAAAACAATTTGCCCTTGAAAGCGACATGGGTTTTCATGATTTTTCTGATGAAGAACCTCTTCCTTATACAGAACTCATGGGCATTATTCGAGATTTTTTTCGAACAGAGGTGAGGATAGAAGAATATTGCCCAGCTCAACTCGATATTTTACTTAAAAATGATCCAGAACAAAGAAAATTAATTAAAGCCATTCAAACGGGTTGTGAGTTCCCTTCTTTTCCTTCATTTCATGAAAATTTTATTATTTTTATAGAAAAAATAAATAAATTAAAAAACGAGCTCCAATTATCTTCAGAAAAAATGATGGAAGATTTTTTGTCTCAAGTCTCACTTTATAAAAATTATGATTCTAAAATAACCAAAGCAGAAATCATTGAGAAAGTGAATAAATTTTGTCAGCTTTTTGACAAAAATGAATGGAACATACAAGATTTTGAAAATTGCATCGATGACGGATTAGTTTGGACACAAGCTTTAAATCCACTTTTATTGAAAGCAAAGGCTAAACATCAACTTAAACTTTTTTATCCTGAATTAACAAGTCTATTAAAGTTAGTTCTTGAGCCATTGATTGATGAGTCACGCTCATTTCCTATTTTATTATTACGCATGGCAAGCCACTGCAGAAAATTACTGAGACGTTATCAATATGAAGAAGAAAAGCTTTCTCCAGATGACATCTTACGTAAAATGGAACAATCTTTGGAGAAACCAGATTTTTTATTGAAAATTCAATCTCATTTTCAAGCGGCGATCATCGATGAATTTCAAGATACTGATCCCTTACAATGGAAAATATTCCATCGTTTATTTCTTTCAAAAGGACATCCTTGGAACGGATTTCTCTATTTAGTTGGTGATCCTAAACAATCTATCTATTCTTTCCGTGAAGCTGATATCTATACTTATATAGAAGCAGCAAAAACATTAGGAGAGCATTCTCGATTTTCACTAGATGTTAATTACCGCTCACAAACATATTTAATAGAAGGTTTAAACCGAATATTTTCTATTGAAGAATTACCTCATTTCATTCCTTTGCCAAAGGAATCCTCTCATCTATTATATCAACATGTAAAATCTTCTAAACCGATTAATGATCCTCTCACAGTAGATTCTCAAAAAGGAGCGATTCATTTTTTTATTGCTGACGGCACAGCATTTGCTAAACCCTCTTTAGAAGAACTTGAACATCACATTTTTTTTCCATTTATTACACAAGAAATCATTCGTTTAAAAAAAGAAAAATCATTTAAGTTTCAACAATTTGCTGTCCTTGTCAGAGATCGTCATCAAGCACGTCGGTTAACAGAATTTTTTGACCAATATAAAATCTCTTATCTTAATCAAAGGGGAACTAATTTAACCGATTCTCAGGCTCTTCCTGCATTAACTGATTTTCTTCGAGCGATTCTTAAACCCTATGACAGAGGGGCTATTGGTGCTGCTTTAGGAAGCCCATTGATGGGATTGACTCATGAAGAAATTAAACAGATAACCAATTTAGAATCCGTTCAACAATATATTCAAAAACTGAGATTAACTTTATTTGATAAAGGCTTTACCTATTTTTTTCAAGAAATGCTGAATTCTTCAATGAAAGAAAAAGACATGACATTGATTGAAGAATTATTACAAAAAGATGGGGGAGAAGAATTTGTAAGAGATTTACAACAAATTTCAGACTTAATCATTGAATCGCAACATAAAGAATGGAGAAGTCCTGAGGGAATTATTCCTTTTTTGGACAACTTCTACGTATGGGAACAAAATGATGATGATCGCATTAAACGAATACAAGATCCCTCAAAAGATGGAGTAAAAATCCTAACACTACATGTAAGCAAAGGATTGGAATTTGAAATTGTTTTTGCCTTAGGCCTTATTAATCGAATAAGAGTTAAAGAAGATTATATACCCGTTCAAAAAGACGGAAAAATGATGCTCATGCCCTTAGATATGTCAAGCCCTGAATATTTAAGCTACTGTGAAGAAAACGATGCTGAAAAAATGAGGCAATTGTATGTGGCACTAACAAGAGCTAAAACTCAATTATACATCCCCGTGGCTTTATCCCTTCATTCAAAATCTTTAGAATGGGGTGAAGCATCTCCTATGGATCTTTTTCTTGCTCGATTAGGTCAACCTCCAGCAGAATACCTAGAATTATATGAACGAATTAAAACTGGATCATCACAATACTTATTGAAATTTTTAGAAAGCATTTCCTCTAAAGAAACAATCACTTATTCAATTCATCAATCAATCAATTGTTCTTCTTTAGAAGAAAATAAACCTCAATATGCCTTAAATCAATCTTCGGCTCCAATTATTTTAACAGAACCTATTTGGATGACTTCTTTTAGTACTTTAAATCGAAAAAATGGAACAAAACTCGATCCAATAATAAACTCCATTCCTTGGGATTTTAATCATTCTGAAAAAACAATTCATCATTTACCTTCTAATAGAGAAACGGGGCTGCTGGTTCATCAAATTTTAGAAAAAATCAATTTTAAAGCCCTAGGAGCATATCGAGAATTTACTCAAATCATTCCATGGATACAACCATTTATTGATAAAACTCCTTTTGAAAGTTGGAGACATGTGATTGGAGAATTAATTTTCAATATTCTAAAAACACCTTTATTTAACTTTGAAAAAAAAGAAAAATTTTATTTAGCCGAATTAGAACCTAACGAAATATATCGTGAAATGCCCTTTATTTATCCTTTTGAAGAAAAAATAATGATTGAAGATATTGAATATAAAAAAAGTTTAGTTAAGGGAATCATAGACTTAATATTTAGTTTTCAAGGTAAATATTACCTTTTAGATTGGAAAACTAATTGGTTAGGAGAAAATTCAGAAAGCTATTCTCAGTCATCAATGCACCAAGCAATGATCGAAAATCAATATTATTTACAAGCATCTATTTATAAAGAAGCATTAAAAAGATATTTGCAAATTATAGATCAACGTCCATTTGAAAATTGTTTTGGAGGAGTGATTTATCTTTTTGCCCGTGGACTTAAGCCAGGATTCGATACAGGAATTTATTTCTTCAATATTTGATTAATGCATAAAATGCCGGCCTTACAGACCTCAATGTCGCCTCAGATAAAACCCGT
>JAUXSJ010000024.1 GCA_030679615.1 Parachlamydiaceae bacterium
CTTTTTTATTAATGGGCCTTATGGTTGGGATCTTATAAAAGATGATTATATTGATAATGTGATTAATTTTAATTTTATTGCGTATAATGAAACGGAACATAAAAAACTTGATGTAATGAATTGGTATGCCGAATATAAGGATCCTTATCCTGGCCTAACTGATGATAAGATTGAGAAGTTATTTGCAACAAATTAATTCCTATATATTTAAGCAAATCTAATTCAACCATCTTTAAAATATTTTTATTAAACACCCAGCCATTCACAAATTTTGTGTAAATTTTTAAACACAAAGACTTCAAAGATCACAGAGACCCAAAGAAAAGATTTTAAATAAAGAATAATGATGAAAAGTTTTTCATCTGATGCCCTTTTTGTGTCTTTGTGATCTTTGAACTCTTTGTGTTTTAAAAAATTTACACGAAATTTTTGAATGGCTGATATTTATAAAATTAAAATGTAAAAAACATCATTTGACATATTTTTTATGAATCACTTAGTGTTATGTAAAAATATATCCAACAAATTTATGTGAATAATCCACTTAATCCCCTCTCTTCCTTGCAACTTCCCATTAATCATCCACAATTTTATCAACGCGTCTTTACTCAAGTTGTCAAAGAAAAAAAACATATCAATACAAAAAATCTTCTTTGTCAAATTTTAACCGATGACTATGAATTACTATCCCGGCGTCTTGATTTTTCAAAAATTCAAGAGAGTTGCACTGTCAGAAATGTTTTACGCACCCGAAAATTAGCTCAGACATTAATCAATCAAAATGGCGAAGTACAAATCGAACTTATCCCTGAAGCCATCGAATGTTTAAAAAAGCACTTATACTCATTAGGCCCCTCTCGTCAATTTGATGCCGCTAGACAACTACACATTCTTAATGTACTAAACTTTCTTCTAAATAATAAATCCTTAGTTTCTTTCTTCAAAAAAATCACTCGACCCATTTCAAATAAATGGTTAGAAGAAATGATTCGTCATGCTTTACACTTACCTCCTCACGTCATTATTAATGATGTTCATGCAAAACAAGCTGTTTTAGCTGCTTGGTTATGTACTCTTAGACAAAACGTGGGTTCTTGTTTTGCAACGGCACCTGCAATTATTATTCACGATGAACAGCCGGAATCTTTTCTACAAGATATGCTTAATTTAATGGAAACTGGACGACTCACTCGTATTTTTGAAGGAATTGAACATATCGTTCCTTTGAGTGCAAGTTGGGGGAATGGGGAATTAAATAAACCTATTTTAGTTCATTCATCCGACAAAGGAATATCTCCAGAAATATGGTATTCACCCGGCCTTACTGCCGCCGCCGAAGCAGCTGGTTGTTTACCAGCAACCCTGGGTTCAAAAGAAAAAATTCAACAATTAAAAAAATGGATTCAACCTTTTTTAAGTCGAACCAATACTTATACTAGTTATTATGTGACTGCGGAAGAACTCATTCGATTAATTTTAATGCAGCATTTAGATTTAAATTTTCAACAAATCAAAGAATATGAAAATCGTCCAATCAATCCTACAATTCAAAATACTCTTGTCATTCAAACACCAAAGTCTGCAAAAAAACAAAAAGGGATTAGAGAACGTTGCGAAGAATATTTCAATTTATTTGAAATTGCAAAAAATGCTTTTAAAGCACTTGCAGATAATGCTCTTTTAAAATGTTGGGAATATACTTTAGCTTCTTTTTCAGAAACAAAATTTGATTTTGCTGATTGGAATCTTTACGAAAGTTTAGGATTAGAAACAAATGCACCTAATGGAATAGGGCAATGCATTTATCAGTATGTTCAAAATAAATTAGATATTCTAAACAGAGAAAACAAAGAGCTAGAATATGAATATGAAGGGATGCTAGCTCAAGTTCGCACATTAGAATCTAGAATTAGACAAACATCAACCGAACAAGAAATGAATTGGCTGAAAATGGAATACCGATCTCGAGTTGGTGAACTCCATTTTCTTCAAGAACAGCGTGAAGAAGGTCAGTATCGCGCAAAAGCAATTGTTAATCTTTATGATACCCTTTATAAACTTTACACCGAATTGTTTCGTGAATATTTTCAAGAAGTTTATGATGCAGATATGCAAGATATACAATCAAATCCTTTCGATGATAGCCCTGCAGGGTTTCGGTTACTTTACAAACACGGAAGAAGCAATCCTTCGCAATGGACATTGATTAAAAATCACCATGAATACATTGAAGCGTTAAGCTCATTTTTTGTAGCAACTGAATCTCAAATTTTTCATTCCTTAGAAACAGAAAGAATGGAGAAAGAGCTTTCAGAAATAGTTAGTACAATTATCCTTCACATAAAAACAAATGAATTTATAGAAAGTGCTTTTGAAAGAATGGCAAGAGCTCATCAAGTCCCTGCGATTAAAAACCCACTTGAAAATCTTGATAAAATTGAAAAAAAACCTTGGGTTTTCACTTCCGGTGGTGTGATGACGACATTAGTTAGTTCATACTACCGTATTAATCAAAAACCAACAGTGACAGAAAAATGGGTAGAAAGCGAAACAGAATTATTTGTTTTCCTAGCAGATACTTTAAAATTGATTCCTTATAAGGATTTAGAGCCTTTTAGATTAGGAGTAAAACAAAGCATGCTAATGCAATCCCCAACGCATGCCTTTATTTTAAAACCTTTTCTATCTCCTTTTAAAGAAGCCTGGCAAAACGAATCCTTCACTTTTACTGACATCAGAGACCGATTTATTCTCCCTGCAGAATCATTCATTGAAAGTCTTCTTTTAAACGATGAAATGATACGTTTAATCATTCAACAACTTATCTCTAAAATTTCAGCCAATTTTCAACCTAGATTCAAACTTGTATGTGAAAGAATAACAGGACCTTTGAATCCAATATTTTTTCGAGAACAACTTGTTGAACTTATTTCTAAAGATAAAGGATTGCAAGATAGAAGAAATATGGTTCTTCATCCAGATGAAATAGATAGCCTTCTTTTTCAACAACTCCCTTTTTTTCATAAAGATGAATTAAGAGATAGGCTTCAAAACTTAACTCAACAGCTACCAGGTTTAACCGAAGAACAAATTAATTTGTTCTTCGGTTAAACCTGGTAGCTG
>JAUXSJ010000089.1 GCA_030679615.1 Parachlamydiaceae bacterium
CACATCGTTGCATATAGACCGCCTAGGGCTAATAATTCTTGATGTGTGCCTTCTTCAAGAATTTCACCGTGATCAAGTACAATAATTTTATCAGCATCTATAATTGTTGATAAACGATGTGCAATAATCAAGGTTGTTCTATCTTTTGAAATTTCTTTTAGATTATGTTGTATTTCTTTTTCAGTTTTCGAATCAAGCGCAGATGTCGCTTCATCAAAAAGTAATATCATCGGATTTTTTAAAATAACGCGTGCAATCGCCACACGTTGTTTTTCACCACCAGATAATTTTAACCCTCGTTCACCCACCATTGTTTGATATTTTTGAGGCAAAGATTCAATAAAATGATCGATATGCGCCAATTTTGCAGCTTGATGAATTTCAGACGCATCCGCCAAAATGTTACCATAAGCAATATTATAATAAATAGAGTCGTTAAACAAAACAGTATCTTGCGGCACAATCCCTATGGCGTTCCTTAAAGATTTTTGTGATAAATCACGAATATCTTGTCCATCGATTTTAATCGATCCTTGTGTCACATCATAAAATCGAAACAATAACCTTGAAATCGTTGATTTACCAGCGCCACTTGGCCCCACAATCGCAATTGTTTGCCCTTTAGGAAGCGTAAACGAAATATTTTTAAGAATTTCGCGGTCAGGATCATAATAAAAAGACACATTTTCAAATCTGATTTCACCACCTAAAGGTGGCAAATCAATTGCATTGTCATGATCTTTTATTTCTTGCGACACTTCAAGCAATGATGTCATTTCTTCAAGATTAACCAAAGATTGTTTAATGGTTCGATAGGCTGTCCCCAAAAAATTCAAAGGAATATAAAGCTGAAATAAATAAGTATTAATCAATACAAAATCACCCATAGTGATCGTTTGATTTAACAGTTTAATACTGGCGAGAACCATAGCCAATGTAATGCCACAGACAATAATAACACTTTGACCGAAATTAAGAATTGAAAGTGATTTTTGATTAGACAAAGCGGCAATTTGATATTTTTCTAAAAAGCCATCAAAACGTTTTTCTTCAGCTTCCTCATTCGAAAAATATTTAACCGTTTCATAATTCAACAATGAATCAATTGTATGCGCATTGGCATCATTTTCTTGTTGATTCATCACACGCTGAAATTTATTACGCCATTCGGTAATAGTAACTGTAAATATAATATATAAAATCAATGGAATAATGATGGTAAGTGAAAAAGCAAAACCAAACATAAAAGCGATAATGCCACTAATAAGAATGATTTCGAGCAAGGTCGGCAGAATATTAAAAGTACTAAAAAATGTTAAATACTCAATGCCTTTTATGCCGCGTTCAATCGCGCGATTTAAAGCGCCTGTTTTACGATCCAAATGAAAACGTAACGATAATTTATGTAAATGCTTAAAAACCGCCAGCCCCATAAAACGTGTGATCCATTGCTCAATAAAGCGAAATGTAACATCGCGTAATTCTGTAAAAAGAGACGTCGATAAACGCACAAGCCCATAAATGACAATAAGAATAACGGGAATAACTAAAGGCTTGACGCCTGTTACGGGTGCGAAATAATCGACTATTTCCTTATAAACAAACGGTACAATAACGTGGGCGAGTTTCGCTAAAAATAAAAATGAAAAGGCAAGAACAACACGCGTTTTAATTTGCGGATTATCTTTGGGCCAAAGATAGCCCAAAAAAGTTATAAGCGTCGAAAAATGGGCTGTGCCACCAGTCGCATCTGGGAATCGTCTCATATTTATTCCTTACACCCCAATCTTGATTTCTTTCCTGAGTATACAAGGATTTGAGGGAATAGTAAAAGTATGGATGGATAGATCAGAATTGATTAAACCCCTATCGTCATCGCGAACCCCCGCCTCTTTTTTTTTTGAAGAGGGAGTGTGGCGATCTAAAAGAAGGGGATTACAAGTGACTTTTTAGATTGCCGCGGGGCCCTTTTAAATTTGGGCCCCTCGCAATGACCGGTGCTATTTTTAAGCCCACCCTTTTTAGGTGGTGGGAAACGCGCAATAATGGAAATCTTAGGCTCCTACAAAACTAATTTCCGAGTTTGCTTAAAAATAAGTTTTCATCTTTTTAAAAAAGAACTAAAACCTATAATTAAGCATCCTATTGAAGATTCAACATAGCTGAAGCTTGTCTCATCTTTTCTTCATATGCTAAGTTTTTTTTCTTCAATGCTTCTAATTCATTGTTAGAATTTTTAAGAGCAGACAAAGTTTCATCATGTTCAGCCTTAAGCATTGAATATTTTTGTTCAGTATCAGCTAAGGAGGACAAAGTTTCATCATGTTCAGCCTGAAGTTTTGAGTACTTTTGTTCAATATCAGTTAATTTGATTTCCAATTGTTCCTTTACAGCAATCACATTCGTTTCTCTTTGAAGTCCATTTTCAAGAGCAATCTCTTTTTCTTGAAGCGTTTCGGTAAGTTTTGAGTTCTCTTCTTGAGTTTGCTCAAACTTCTCTGTTACTTCTTTTGTCGCTATATCTAATTTAGAAATAATCTGCTCAAATTCAGTTTTTTCAGATTCAAAAGTTTGAATTGTTTTAATTTTTTCTTCTAAAATTCCAACTGCCTCAGTAGAAATTCTTTCTAAGATGCATTGTCCTTCTTTTTCAGTGAAATAGGGCTCATCCTTTTCATCATTGATTACTTTTTTAAGCGCTTTAATCACCTCATAAGTAGCACCAGTCTGAATGGGTTGTGGATGAAATAATCCTTCCAAGCCAGTCTCTGTAGTATCTATATGCCATAAAGTTTCATCTAGCATTTTTTGCGTAAAATGCTCAATGGGTAATGTGTATTGACGATCAAGGTTTTGATCATCAGAAGAAAAACTCCCTACATCCAATTCATCTAGACGAAGAAATATATCATGATACATCTCGCCAAGATATTCTACCAAAGCTTTAGCCCTTCCTTCTCCTTTGTGCGCAGCTTGATAAAGTTCACGAATTGTAAATGTTATAGGATCATCATCTTTTGAAAAAATAGAAGGAATTACATTATTC
>JAUXSJ010000091.1 GCA_030679615.1 Parachlamydiaceae bacterium
AGATGCTTTGATTGAAAAGGCGATTTCAGGTTCACAGCGTCATTTATCCAGTGATGCAGATGAAGATGATGATGTTGTTTTTGACACTATGAAAACAATTGGTGCAGACGATCCTCAGTTTAGAACAATCGCTGAACGTCAGGCGGGTGATTCGATTGCTATAAAAGATATCGATGAAGCTGATGACGATTTAGATGATGATGAGGAATAGAGGCGATAAGCCCATTTTTTCTTTCTCATTTAAAATTAAAGACGTTAAGACATAAGGTGCAGGTTTTAAAATCTGCACCTTTTTTCTTATTATATTATTGAATACAACAATAAGCTTCATACATGCTTTTTTGCTTATTGTTTTGATTAATCATATTTTTTCTGTAGTTAATAAGGTGTTCTATTTCTTCTGGTGTGAACGAAAAGTCATCATCTAATTCAAACTTATTGCTGATCATTTTTTCTATGGCTATTTTTTCGGGAGAAGATTCTTTGTTAAGTTTTTTGCCATTTAAAGCAGCAGCAATAGCCAGTATGCCACTATCATTAATTTGATTGTCATTGAGAGCAATAGTATCGAACACATTGTTTTTGGCTATAATATGAGCAAGAACTAATGCGTTTTTGTTTGATATGCGCGTTTTGGATAAGCAAATATTGCCGCCTTTAATGAATTGATAGGAGTTAATCATTTCGTTGCGATTGGTGATAGGGTTGTTATTTAAATATGGAGAGGTGATATTCTTTTCCATATTAATCTCGATAAGTGCTTTGGCGCCCTTTGTTCCAATGAGATTGTTTTGAACATACAAAGAGCCATAGATTTCATTTTTAACAGTTTTTAATGCCGTTGCGAGAGCTATGGCCCCTAAATTTTTAATTTTATTGTGTTTCATATCAATATATTGGGGAATAGAGTCGATGTTAACTATTGCTTTTGCAAATTCTCCGATACTCTCATCATTTATTTCGCATCTATTAAGGTTTAAAAACCATATATTAGGGCAAGCAACTAATAATTCGCCTAGACTTTTAAGGGCTTTGGATGTCAGTGGACATTTGTTAAGACTTAAAGAAGATAGATTGGCTGTTTTTAAACTGGTAAAGATTTTAACCCAATTATCTTCGGTAAAGTTACTGCCATCTAATGCAACTTGGTTCCAAAGGCAATGATGGGCATAGGTACCAAATTGATTAAAAAACGCGACCATTGCATCCACGCCATTATCGCCTAATGGATTGCCACCAAAAGAAAGGAAGAAACCAGCTGTGGGATGGCTTTTGTTTAATGCATTTGTAAGGGCTGGGAAAAGTAAATTTGCACTATCGTCATCAATTTGATTGAAGCTTAGGTCGAGCCAGAAAAATGGATGATCAGGTTTTTCTGTTATTCCTGATATTAGTTCAGACATATTACTTCCTAATTGGTTAGCAGAAAATAATATTGTTGAAAAATTTTTAAAAATAAAAGACCATTGATCGGATCTTAAATTATTGATGGTACCATTATTATATTTAATATAATTAGAAGAGGGGGCACCTATATTTGCTAAATTTTTGGTAATTGCTTGGATAAGATCATTTGAATTTCCAGAAATATCTGAAAAATTGAAAGAATATTTGCTGGGCTGTTTTTCTGCGAGCAAAGTCCCTAATGCTGGTGCGATATTTGTATCGACTTTGCCAAAATTAGCAGATAGATCTATCGTCAGTGTGCTTTGATCAAAATTGAGTGCATTTTCTAAAATAGTAATGATAGGTGCTGACGTTAAGTTAATATTTCTGCTTAAACGTATATTTAAATTTTCGTATGTATTTGTATTTTCTATCATAGCGTTTGCCATAGCATCATCTGTAAAAGTAAGCCAATTATTTATATTTAATTTTTTTTCATTGATAAAATCTTGACCATTATTCAGCTCAACCTTATTTATAGCCATTCTTACATTAGAAGATCCTAATGCTTTTATTTGTTCTGCGTTATCAAAATAAGTATCTTGAATAGATAATTGTATGTTGTTTTGGTTGGCAAAAGCATCAACAAACACTTTTATACTATCGGCTGAAGATTCATTTAATTTATAGCAAGTAATGTTGCGTAAATTTTGTGAAGCGAGTAAGGTTTGACTTATCAAATAAGCATCATCAATATTTGAAACGATCATATCTGTTCCTAGTGATTCTAATGTTGTGTTTTTAGAAATCTCTTCAATAAATTTCTTAATGCCATCAGAACTTACGGAATTATTATTAATATAAAAATATAAAGCATGAGCGTTTTTCAGCATTGGGATGATTGATAACAATCCGATAAGTAACCATTTTTTCATTTTATTCTTCCTTTTTTTCTTGGGTGATTTAATTTTAGAATATTATCAGAACATTTATTGATTTATGCTTCAAGGCAAACGTGCTAACCTTTAAAGTTTTTTGTTTATATACTTTTTGTGTTTTCAATTATGGAGGGCGTCAGACTTCGGAATTTATGATGCTTACGTATAAAGAGATACACTTTGCGCGCTTCATCGCTTGTCTTTGAACCATAGTTTGAAACCGTTTAGGTATAACTTATTGAAAACTATTTAAATAATTTTGTCATGTTTTTTCAGTATGTATTTCGTTATGAATTCTGAATCAGCCTTCGAAGCTTTACTTCACGGTATCCTGGA
>JAUXSJ010000106.1 GCA_030679615.1 Parachlamydiaceae bacterium
AGGATTCGGTTCTGTTCAACAAATTGGACAAGCTCTTTATATTGATTTCTTTTTTCCATTTGAGGCTGTCATTTTACTGTTTTTAATTGCCGTTGTAGGTTCAATTTACATCGCAAAGAAGGTAAATTAATGGATATATCCGTCATGTTATTAGTCGGTCTTGCCATGTTTGGGATTGGAATGTTAGGACTCATATTCAAAAGAAATATTCTTGTCTTTTTTCTATCGATCGAATTAATGCTTAACTCAGCAAATCTTTTATTTGTATCTTTTGCCAATCATTGGGGTAATCAAACAGGTCTAATTTGGGTTTTTTTCGTTCTCGTCGTTGCTGCTGTTGAAGCCGCTATTGGATTAGCAATTATGATCAACGCTTTTCGATCTAAACAAACTGTTGATGTTGATCAGTATAATGAAATGAGGGGATAGAATGGAAACATTAGTTTATATTGGTCTTTTCACTCCTCTTGTGAGCTTTTTGATCTTGATGTTTTCAGCTATGAACATCACTCGTTTTTGGACAAAATTAATTGGATGCTCATCGATTCTTATTTCTTTAATTTGTTTTACCTCTATTTTATGGCTATTTTCATATCATCAAATGCCAGACCAAAATTTCATTCTGTTTAATTGGATTCCGATTGAGGGCATTGATGCAAAATTCCATTTACATATCGATTCTTTAGCTATTTTAATGACTTTGATTATTACAGGCGTGGGCTTTTTGATTCATGTCTATTCCATTGGATACATGGAGCATGATGAAGACATTCCTCGTTATTTTGCGTGCATGAATTTTTTCGTATTTTCCATGTTGCTTTTAGTGTTAGCTGGACATCTACTTCTTTTATTTGTTGGTTGGGAGGGAGTTGGATTGGCCTCTTATTTATTGATTGGATTTTGGTATGAACGCCCTACTGCAGCTCAAGCTGCAACTAAAGCTTTTGTGATGAATCGAATAGGTGATTTAGGATTCTTGATGGGCCTTTTACTCACTTTTCATTTATTTGGAACAGGGGATATTGAAGAAATTAATTTAAAAGCAGGTTCTCTTTTTACTACTGGGGTTCCGATATTGAGTTTAATGACTCTTCTTTATTTTGTGGGTGCCACAGGTAAATCTGCACAGATTCCTTTACATACATGGTTGCCAGATGCTATGGAAGGTCCGACGCCAGTTTCTGCTTTGATTCATGCCGCAACAATGGTAACAGCAGGCGTTTATTTAATTGTTCGTATGCATCCTGTTTTTTTACTAACTCCAGAAACATTGAAAATCATAGGAATTATTGGAGCTGTGACATCTTTATTTGCGTCACTTTGGGCATTAGGTCAAACAGATTTAAAAAAAGTTTTAGCCAATTCAACAGTGAGTCAATTAGGATTAATGTTTGTCGCATGTGGAGCAGGCGCCTTTTATTCTGCCATGTTTCATTTAACAACCCATGCTTTTATGAAATCACTCTTGTTTCTTTCTGCTGGAAATGTCGTGCATCGTTTGGACGGTTCTACAGATATGCAAAAAATGGGAGGTCTTCGTAATAAAATGCCTTTCACGAACTGGGTATTTTTAATTGGAGTTCTTGCGATGTCGGGTATTCCTCCTCTAGCTGCTTTTTTTAGTAAAGATATGATCTTAGAACAAGAGTACATGGCAGGTTTTGAGAGTTTATTTTATTTAAGTTTAGGAGCATCTATTTTAACAGGTGTCTATTTAATACGTGCCTACTGTATCACATTTTTAGGTGATTCAAGAATGGATAAAGATGCTTATGCTTATTTAAGAGAGGCACCTAAAATCATGGTTTATCCATTACTTGTCCTTTCATTTCTTTCTGTTTTTGGTGGAGGATTAGGTTTTTCATTCCATAAAGTCCCAGTTTTAGCTGCGTTTCTTCAAGAAATTGGATTAAACCCTTATGAAAAAAAGTTAAGTACAGATTTTATTTTATCTTATGAAACGTTACTTGCAATAGGAGGAGCCATTTTAGGTGTCGCAATTTCTTTCATTATCTACTCGAGGCACTACCTACAGTTAGGACCCACTTTGCAAGGACTAAAAAATTCTTTTTATTTTGATGAATTATACAATCGTCTTTTTGTTTCACCTCTTAAAATCTTGTCTAAATGGATCGTTCAAATTTTTGAGCCCAAAATTTTTAATGGTATGATCGATGGAGTACTAATAGGGATTAATAAAATAGCCATATTTTTTCAAAGATTACAGAGTGGTCAAATTCGCTCTTACATATCTTGGATGGCCATGGGTTTAGTATTTTTATTAGGATTTTATATTTATTTTACAAAAGGGTTTTAAAGATGAATATTAAATCTTATAAGAGGAATCAATGCCTAGTTTGATCTGGTTATTTTTAATCCCAATATTAGCATCTATCATTGCATTGTTGTCTGGCTTTTTTACCAAATCGTTTCAAAAATACTCAGCTATTTGCATGAGTTTAATTCCATTATTAATGCTGCTTTATGGTCGATTAGATTGGATTGGGACAGAAATTAAATATGAATGGTTACCTAATGTCGTTGTGGAGTTTTATTTAGCAATTGATTCGACTTCTCTTTTATTTTTATTTCTTGTTTCAGTTGTAGTGCCAATTACGTTATTTTCAGTACCTGCACACTCATTATCTTATTCAAATGTTTTTTTTGGATTGGTTCTTCTGTTACAAGGTCTTCTTAACGGATTTTTCACAGCACGTGATCTTGCTCTCTTTACTTTTTTTTGGGAAGCGATGCTGATACCTTTATATTTTATCATTATCCTTTGGGGTGATAGTGAAAAAAGAAGAGTGGCGTTAAAATTTATCGTTTACATGATTGCAGGCGGTGCTTTAATGATCGCAGCCGTCTTATCTCTTTATATTAACTCAAGTATATTGGAAGGGGAAGGAACGTTTAATCTTAATGAATTAGTGAATGCTGCTCAACGAACACCTTATGCATCATGGGTTTTTGGGGTTTTTATGTTGGCATTTGCGGTTAAAACACCCCTGTTTCCTTTTCATGCTTGGTTGCCGGATGTTTATTATTCTTCTTCAACTGCTGGAACGATATTACTTTCGGCTTTGTTATCCAAAGCAGGAATTTATGGTATTATACGCATAGGAATGGGTTTGTTTCCTACTTTACTTCAAGAATGGAGTCCATTTTTACTTGGCTTAGCACTTACAGGTGTTTTGTATGGTGGACTTGCAGCATGGAGTCAAAAAGATTATAAACGTTTGATTGCATATTCCAGTTTTTCTCATGTGAATGTGATTTTAGCTGGATTATTTGTTTGGAATGATGTTGCTCATTCAGGTGCTATTTTACAATCCATTAATCATGGTTTAACAATTACCGCACTTTTTTTATTAGCCTCTTGGTTAGCTCAAAGAATAGAAACAACGCAAATAGGATCTTTTCATGGAATGGCAAAGTATTTACCAAGATTATGCTGGATAACGTTATTTTTTGTCCTTGCTTCCATCGCATTACCCGGAACAAATAATTTTGTCGGTGAGCTTTTAATTTTATTTGGGGTCTTTCAAGTTGCACCGTGGATAGCATTTATTCTTGCTTTAACATTGATTTTATCGGCCGTTTATATGTTGCGATGGATGCAAAATATGTACTTTGAAACACCTATAGAGATTCATAAAAAAATGGTTGATATTAGATTAAAAGAGATCTTAAATATTTTCCCGCTTGCCATTCTGATTTTATGGATTGGTATTTATCCATCTCCGTTTTTAAACCAAACAAAATTGACGTTTAAAGATCATGACCAACTAGCTTTGAATGAAACACAAGCAGATTTAAACTCTTCAACTATTCTTCTGAGGCAGCCAAATGAACATTGATTTAAATTGGATGGATATTGCAGCGATAAGTCCTTTAATGATTATATTAGGCGGTGCATTAATAACTCTTTTAATCGAATGCTTTGCCAATCATGCAAAAAAATATTTATCTATTTCTACTTTAATGATTTTATTAATTGCTATTTTTGCAAGCTTTAAGGCTCCTTTTTCAGAAAATCCGCTTTTAAAAAATTGGTTAAAATTTGATGAATTAGGTCGTTTTTTCACTCTATTTATTTTATTGATTGGAAGTGCAGCAATTTTACTATCAATGACTTTTTTTCAACGCTTTGAAGCAACACAGGGTGAATATTATTTTTTCTTACTTTCAGCTATATTTGGATTGATCTTGATGGTTCTTTCAGCAGATTTTTTAACATTGTTTTTAGGTATTGAGACTCTTTCAATATCGCTTTATCTTTTATGTGGATATATGAAAACATGGAAAAAGTCTCATGAATCTGCCATTAAGTATTTTTTAATGGGTTCGATTGCCGCTGCTTTTTTATTGTATGGTGTTGCTTTGATTTATGGCGCTACAGGAACGACTCGATTTGATTTATTAATTGAAAAATATCAAGAAAATAATGCTTCAAATTTTTCATTTCTTTTTATGAGTGGAATTTTTTTTGTGACAATGGCCTTAGCATTTGAAGCTGCCATTTTTCCATTTCAAGTTTGGGCACCTGATGTTTATGAAGGCGCTCCTACTCCAATTACTGCATTTATGGCAGTTGGAACTAAAGTAGGCGCATTCGTTGCTTTTATTCGAGTTTTTTTTGAAGCATTACCTGAATTTAGTTATATTTGGAGTCAGGGTGTGGCTTGTTTAGTTTATCCAACATTAATTTATGCAAATTTTATGGCAATGCAGCAAACTCAATTGAGAAGATTTTTTGCCTATTCAGGAATTTCTCATGCGGGATTTCTTTTGATTGCTGTGGCTACGGGTACACAAGAAGCTTTAGCAGCTTTATTATTTTATTTAGTTGTTTATGCTCTTTCTACTTTAGGTGCTTTTGCAGTGATTGAAAGCCTTGATCAGAATTCTGAAGGTGCTACAATCACGGATTTACAAGGTTTATTTCAACGGTCTCCATTTCAAGGAATCATTCTATCTATTTGCTTATTGACATTGGCTGGAATACCCCCAACAATTGGTTTTTTTGCAAAATTTTATCTTTTTCAAGCTGCATTTGAAAATCAATTTTATGGATTAGTCATTGTTGGATTATTAACAACAATTATATCTGCATATTATTATTTGAGATTGATTGGAATTATTTTTGATAAAAGCACTGAAGAAAACAAAGAACTTAAATTTTCTCCACATTCGTTGATTTTGGGAAGTGCAGCTGTGTTAGGTGTGTTAATTTTATCTGTATATCCAGGTCCTTTAATGAATTTTTTTTCAAATGCTATTTTTTCAGATAAATAGCTTACCCGAATGTTTTGTAGCCCAGACTAAAGTCCAATGGCATTAACTTAAAAAAAATATTATATATTTTTCTTTGTGCGATTTCTTCATCGTAGGTTCATATGGTACTTACGATGAGGATGTTCGCGTATTCTTTTAAAATTTCTTCCAGGCCTTATAGGAACGAGATTTTGCATCATTGTACTTTTAATTCTCTTGCAAAACTTTTCCATACTAATTTCAGTATTCAATAGGGCTGCAACAAACTCATGTTTTAGTACTTCTCTCGCTATGTTTTTATTTATTGTGTAAGCATATTTTTTAGACTTCGAGCTCACAGAAATATTTGGATTGAAATTAATTTCTTCTATTGCTTCCAGAGTCAAAAGCGCTTGTGAATTTGCTGCTAAAACAGTTGTATGAAAGTCTTGTTCAATTGAATTACAAGATTTCCCACTGAAATTTTCTATTTCTAAAGACACCTTAAAAAATTTATAATTTTCTTCTGTTCCCCACCGTTTAAAATAGAGTTCTTTAAAAATTCTATAAGGATATTTTTCTTTATCTAAAAGAGAACTTATCAATACTTCATTTTCTCCTGTGCTTAAAGTAACAATAGTAACTCTTATCGAACTTGTCTGGTTAAAATTTATGTTAGGAAATAATTCTTCTAATTCAGCCCTTGCCGCTCGAGTTGCTCGTTTAAGCGAGATCTGAATTATTGTATCTCTTTTACCAGACTTTTCAACCTCGTTGACTTCTTTTAAAAACTGCTTGCTACATCTCATTAAAAAATTAATGCCATTTTCTAATAAATATACAATTAGTGCTAAAGAAGGATAACCTCTATCAAAAATAATTAAAAGCTGTTTAAAATCTATTTCGAAAGTCTTAATTGACTCTAAATGTTGAATTGCCAAAACTCTTTCGCTTGAAGTATACGGTGCTAGATTTGCATCCCAAGTAATACCATTGGCAACATCGTAAAGAGAAGAAATTCGACCTATGGGAACTTTCGATCCCGTTTGATTACTTGCACAACCATATTTGTTAAGAATTTCCGGAGAATCAATAGGGAGTTCGATTGTTGAACCATCAACAGCCATTGTGATTAATCCATGGAACTTTTTAAAAGTGTTGTCGTTATAAAATTCTTTAATCAAAACATGGTTCATTTCGATAAAGGCTTTTGGTGATAACTTTGCACGAGCTTTTGTTACTGCTGCCCGAGAAAATGTTCCAGGGAGCCCACAATTTTTACAGAAAGCAATTTGTTCTTTTGGTATGCTTTTTTTAAGCAGATTTAAAATGAAAGAAAATAAAATTGGAAAAGTTAACAAACGACGTCTAAGAAACGCCTTAGGACCAATTTTATTATTATTTATAAACTCTTCAGAATGAAGATAATTTCTCATTTTTTCAAAGATATAGGATGCTTTTTTCATGATATTCCATTTGTGTTAGTTTGCAAGACAACACGGAATATCATGAAATTTTATTTATATCTATAAAATATTAAAAATCAGTCGCTTATTTCTTAAGTTAACACCATTGGGCTAAAGCCTAGGCTACAATCATTTATACATAATTTTCTTAAGTTGATGCCTCATGCCCCAACGGCTCCAAGTTCCAAATCATATACCTGATTCAAAAGTTTCAGAACTGACTGAGCGATTACCTTTAATTTTAAGCGTCGGCGGTTTTAGAGACGTACTTCGACAGAATTTTATTCATTTCCTTTAAATGATCATTTAAATTAATGATCAATTTACAAGTGTCTTCTAAACATTTGATATCATTTAAAAATTCTGTGGATCTGGTAAATTTTGTATAGAAATCTAATCTATCTTGAATTTCCTGATGTGAAAGATTTAATATTTTTGTTAACTCATTAATTTGAATAATTTTTTCCTGAATAATTACTTGCTCTTCTTCAAGAATTGTTTCTTTTGTCAAAAATTTTTTAAAAAAATCATCTATCTCTTGAATAAGATCTGGGATATAAAATTTTTTTGATTGTGATTGATTTTTTAGGAATGTTTTTAATTCAAAAATATTTTTGTATTTAATTCTGAGTAGTTGTTTATTCAAACTTGATATGTTTAAAAATGTATATTTTTTATTAAATTTAGCTGAATTATTGGTGAAGAGTCTAATATTATTTATAAAATTAATTACAGGCTGACTTAAAAAATTATTGTTATTTGAACAAGTTATTTCTTCATCTGATAAAGATTTTTTATTTTCTACATTTATTTTATTTGTATTTACTAAATGAATAAAAACTTGTTTTTTTAAATCAAATTTAATTTTATCTAGATGAGATGTAAGCCATTCTTCATTCACTTGTTGAGATTTTTTTTCACCAATTAAGAGAAATAATTCATTTGTTTTTTGAATGATGATGTAACTTCTAATGTCATGTTCAGGGGTAGAGATATTACTATTAGACCTTCTAAAAATCTGTGAATAATTTAATGGTGAATGATTTAATATGGATATTGTAATGAGATATTGGGATGAATTAGATTCAATCATTGCTTATGCACCTCTTAAGACTAAAAGAGTTTTGAGAATAAAGAAATTTTCAATTTTGCAAAAAAAATGGCTAGTTATATTAAAATAACTAGCCATAATGAGTAATTTACCTTAAGCAACACATTCTTTAATTTGGACAAGAGCCTTTAATTCGTGTTGTTTTAATGGTTTAATTTTTGTTTTCAATTCAACTTCAAGATCTTCAATACTAGTCAATCTTTCGTTTAGAATTTCAATGTTTTTTTCATAAACATTAATCTGATTGGAAATTTCAGCTTGTTCTTTTTCATATTGTGTGAGTTCAACAATTGCTTTTCTCATATGAAGAGAATTATCATCTTTTTTAAGGAAATATTTATTATTGTTTTTTTCAACAATAATGCTGCTGTCATTAATATTGTTATTGTTATTATTTTCTTTTTTTAAAGATTGAGGTTGTATTCCTAATCTGTCTTCAAAGCTTTTCATTTTTGCTTCCCAATTCTGAATAAGAAAATTTTTCATTTGATTTTGGAAACGTCGAATTTCCTCTTGATAAAAGATAATGTCTTCAAGTAATTTTTCTGTTTTAGTTTGCAACTCTCTTGTTGGAAGTTCTTCTGTGTTATTAATTGAAGAACTGTTTTTGCTTATAAATTTTTGATTATAATATAATGCATCAGTATTTTCCTTTATTCGATGTTCAAGATAAGAAAAACAATCTTCTAAAAATTTTTTTTCTTGTGATACTTTCATTTTATCTTTCTCATCTTTTGACTCTAAAATAATATCCATTTCCTTAATCAAAGTATTCTTTGTTTTTTCTAATTTTTTTAACTCTTCACACTGTTCTTTAAATAAATTATTGTTAAACTCGTGAAATTGTTGAATTAATGGGTGATTAGGATATTCATAAGCAAAAGTTTCGAAAACACTATTTAAAATTAAGTTTTTTTCACGCAAATAAGTCATTATTTTTGTTAGATTATCTATATCAACTAATAAGGTATTTATAGGTCTATTTTCATCTAATTGAAATTTAATGTTACTATTTGTTGTGGTAATTAATTTACTGAAAGTATTTGTAATTAAATCCGTTCTGTAATTGATACCGAATGGTTGCCAACGAGTCTTTAGGAATGGATTATAACCTTCAAATGTTTTTGTTAGAAGAATACCTAAGAATTTTTGATTTTGTGATTCTTTTAGTAATGCTGTGATTCTGTCCTTTGTTTTTTCTTTACAGGTTTTGGCTAGTTTTTTAAGACTTTTTGATAGTTTAATAATAGAACTAATTGTTTTTTGATCATTTTTTGATAATTCATTTGTATTTGGTTGCTTAAGATTAAAATTGTTTATTTTTTCTAAAATGGTAGAAAAAGCAATTTTAACTTGAGATGTTGCTTCGATGAATTCCTCTTGATTATGAATATCATTTGAAAGTGCTTTAACAATATCTTTTAAAGGAATGTTTTGACGTAATTTTCCTTCTACAACCATTTCATAAATTTTTCTATTCGCACACTCTTCAACGCGTTTGTTATGTTTTTGCTTTGTTCGACTGTTATTGGGAATATTGTTTGATCCTGACTTTGGAATATCATTTAATATTTTTTTAGCCGTTTCTTCATTATTATTAGGAATATAAGCTGAAACTGTAAGTCCGTTCTCACCAAACATAGACATCTCCTTATTTTAAATTGACAAATTGGTTTTCTTAGAAGATGAGGGCCCTAGCATTTACCAATGCTTAAAAGCACTGTAACTTTAAAATGGCATTTATACTAATAAAATTTTTATTATTATCAAAAATAAAAAATTTTTTAAGTAAAAATAAATTTAAATGGATTGAAAATGAGGTTTTTATGAAATTTTTTTAAAAGTAATTAAATAAAAAAAAAGGAGCTTTTCAGCTCCTTTTAGAAAATACTTATCGTAGAGATATTTCTTAAATAATTTACTTATTCATGGTCTCTACGATCTTGACGAGGTAGATTATTAGGTGAATTCACCCCATCAGGAATTCTTTTGCTTTTTGCAAGTTGTTGCCAATAAGGCTTCATTTCTTTAGAAAAAGATTTTGATAATCGATCAAAAGGAACAGGCCATTTATGCCAATATTCTGTATCAATGATACAAATATATCCGTCTTTATTAAATGGCATATTAAAGCAATAAACTGAGTCATAAAGTCCACATTCTTGGAGAATAATGTACAAACCCTTTAATCTTTTTTTATCAACTTTATTTTTATAAAGTTTTTCATTTTCCTTGTGTTCACAAATGTGCATATTATCACACACTAAAAGAAAATTTTTCGCTACGTATTGAGAACTAGATGGAGCTTGTTGTCCATTTTCTGGCCAAGCATAAATCCATTTTCTCGGAACTTTAAATTGACTTTGGAGATTGTTTTTCCGAATGCAATCTCTAATCAACTTTGCTCCTTCACAACGATGTACCCAACGTTTCCAATCATATTTAATGTGGATTTCACAATCATGATAGATTTTGAAATAATAATCTTGCATGTCTCTATGAGTAGATGCGCAAACACGGCTCCATCGACCAACCCGATCTGCTCTTGGGAAACCACTTTGCTTCATCACTTTCGAATTTAATATAAATCGTTTTTGAATGGCTAAACGATCTAATTTTGCTTTACAAGGGTGATTGTCAGGCATTAACCAAGGTTGAACGGCATCCCAAGCTTCTTGTACAATATGCGAAGGGCATGGTTTAGTGATCAGCTGTGCATCAGCAAATACTTTTCCTGATCTAATATGTGTCTGAATAATTGCTTTTAAACTGACATCAGCTACAGGTGGAGCAGCATGCAATATAGATATTTCAGTGGCTGATCCTTGATAAGGAAATAATGTTCGTTTAGCAACAAAATGATCTGAATCACTCTCAGTACATTGCAAAACGTTTCGTGGCAAGCTTAAATCATGATCATAAAAATGAATGATCGGTGAAGGAATGGAAAGTTGTCCATTTTCTCTAACAATGACTCGATAATATGAAAATGCTTCATGTTTTTTTATTTGAAACTTAGGCTCATTTGTAATTGCAATTAAATTATCATTTTCTTCATCTTCAGATACTCCATCGGACGAAATTGCATTGATTTGCTTGTCATAATAAATTGATGGAATAAAATCATTCGAATTTGAACCAAAAATTAAATATTCAATTGAATTTTCATTTGCTAGTTCAAATCTATCCCAATTTAATTCATAGGTATCTTGAGAAATTTTTTCAAAATCAATGATTTCAATATTTAAAGGCTTACTAACTGTAAATTCACATATAGGGGACCAGTCGCTCCATTGCGTGTCATATTGTCCTTTAATGCGAAAATAATAGGTTTCATTTGGGTTTAAAAACGTTTCATCGATTGGATTTAATGTAATGTTTTCAGAAAAAGAAACTATACGATTAAAATGATTCGCAACAGCATTGAAATCAGGATTTTGTGAAATTTGCCAGCAAATGTTGTTTGGTTGATCACCGATGCTTTGAATAGGAAAACATGGAATTTCATAATCAAAGTGCAATACTTTATCTGTTTTTAATGAAGATAACTGTGGCTGATCTTCTTGAAAGTCTTCATTGATTTCATAACGAACTTTGATGATACTTGGATTAT
>JAUXSJ010000224.1 GCA_030679615.1 Parachlamydiaceae bacterium
AAGACAATTTATAATTTATAATTGAAAATATAGAATTATATGTTCCGGCTTGCTTAAACTCTTCAACAAGTGTTGCGACTTCTCTACCGAGCAGATCGTAAACTTTAAGTGTTACATGCTCGCTCTTTGGAATGGAGTAACTAATTGTTGTTTCCGGGTTAAACGGGTTTGGGTAGTTTTGGGATAAGCCAAATTCTGTTGTTATAGTAGATTCTGTTTTAATGTCGGTCATTATTTGATATAGTGATCTTTTCCATAAATGGTATTTGTTATCCGACTGATACGTCTTAGCGATTAAATAATCGTTGCTTTCGCTGATCTGTACAATCTTGCCAAGACCAATGTCAAAACGGTTCCAGGCAATCCCTCTGTCTATTGATTTAAAGAAACCACTTTTTGTAAAAGCGATTACTTTGTTATCAAATGTTATTAGCTTTTGTACTTCCTCACCCTGTAGACCGGAAGACTTCCATATTCCTCCTAAATTGTCAGAATAATAAACCCCGTTAGAAGTGCCCGCAAAAATTGTCATGTCTAGCCTTCCTAAGCAATAACTAATTACATTTGTTAATACGTATTCCCAATCGTTGTTATAATCACTTTGTGTATAGAATAATTTAGGATTGCTTCTACCTGTTCTACTTACACCTTTACTGGTAGCAGCAAACATAAGAGTGTCATATGATAGTAGCTGGTAAGTTCTCCAATCATAGTGTGTCCCATACTTATCAAACCATGGACCTTTTGTGGGTCCAAAGATTTCTTTCCACCCATGACTTGTTTTTATATAACTCTTAAAATACAAATCGAAAAAAGTAATATTAGATGGTACATATGAATCCATGTTATTGGTATTTATACTTTTGACACTCCAATTACTACCGCCATCAGTAGTAATAAAATGTTCAGAATCAGAAGTTGATACAAAAATTATCCATGAATTCGAGTCGTAACTAGTTATTTCTCTTGTTGCCTGCCTAGATAAACCTATTTTAATTTTATCCCAAGTTTTTCCAAAATCAGCAGATAAGTTAATTTCATCGAAGTTAGTAACCACTAATTTATTATCAAAAACAAGTACGTTACTATATCCAGTATTATCGTTAACTGCTAAACTCTTTTCCCAACTATTTCCTAAATCAAGCGATCTGGAGAGATCGGTATAAGTTAATACACATAGGACGGAATCCTTTTGAGTGATTTTCCTAATTGAAGAAATAGTGTTACTTTTTTTTTCCACAATTTCCCCAGATTAGTAGAAGAATAAATACTGTCTGATACAGAAATAAAAAAAACGCCATCCATGCTTAAAAAACATCTTTGAGGATCCGGCAGACTTTTGTTAGGTAAGCCATTATGCCCCGCTTGAATTTTTTCAACGAATTTCCATGATAAACCATCATCTAAGGATTCGAATATTTCGTCTTCCAGTGTAAGGACAAAAAGTCTACTTTTATCTTTCGAAATTTTTAGAATAGGTATTCTTCTAGTTGTATCAGCGATAAATCTATTGGGGGGGGTAATCCCTTCCCCGAATTAATCCATGTTATACCTTCATTTGATGAGCGATATATACCTGTTGTAGTGGCCAATAATAAACCTGATGAAGTATTTGAGCACGAATTAATATTGCCAATTACTGGGGTTGTATTAGGTGTATAGGATAAGAATGAATGGTCAATCACTTCCCAATTTATTCCATTATTAGTCGAGCGATAGAATCTGTAATCATTAGATTCCGACACAAGAAGAAATAAAGTTTTGCCGGTGGAAAAAAAAGAATGGATATTTTGTAAAGGTGGCAAATCTATCTTGCTCCAATTCAGTCCCATGTTAGATGATTTGAAAATATCGTTGTAAGCAGTTACTCCAAAAAAATTTCCTTCGGTTGCCTGAAAGTTAAGGAAGCCTACTTGTTCTTCATAATTTAGAAACGGGGTAGTAATTTCGGACCACTGCGACAATATAATTGTTGGGATGAATAATACCAACGTCAACGAAATATGTAATTTTTTCATTGGAACACCTTATTTCACCAAGATTAATTTCTTTGTCTCGCTGTAACTACCGCTTTGCAACCGATAAAAATAAATTCCGGAGGATAATTCTCCATTTTCAATTCTCAATTTGCAATTATGGTTTCCAGCTTGTTTGTTCTCATCAACCAGTGTCAAAACTTCTCTTCCAAGCAGATCGTAAACTTTAAGTGTAACAAAGCCGGGAGTTGAAAGTTGATACTCGATAGTTGTTTCCGGATTAAACGGGTTGGGGTAGTTTTGGGCAAGAGAATAAGTTGTGGGAAAACTAAAGGCTTCTAACTCAATCGAAGTAATGTTGTCAACGGAGTTCTCTAAAACATTGCCCCAAGTATTATTGTCGCCAACATAGGCATAGAACTTATTCTGAGAGTAAACTACTTTTTGCAAATTTTGGATGGCTAAATTCTTTTCGCTCCAGCTTAGTTCGCTTAATGCAGAAATAAAAACTTTTTCTTTAGTAAATGCATAAATTTTATTGTTAATAAGAAATAACCACTTAACATTCTGACCAGTTAGTGCAAATAGTTCCCATGTATTTCCATAGTCTGAAGAAGTATAAATACCCTTATCCGTTCCCATAAAAGCAATTTTGTTCTTTTCAACAAAGCAATTGCCAATAGCTTCAGTAAAAGTAGTAGTCCAACCTTTACTGTTGGCGGCTATCATAATATTTGGGTTATGATAACCACAAACCATAACCCCAAGATTTGTAGCGGCTATTAATGTTGTATCGGAAAGAGTTATATCATTAGTCCATAAGAACGGTCTTGGCATACCACCGCCAGGTGTTTCGATTTTAATCCAATTTAACCCCTTGTCATAACTAATGTATGGTCCAAAGATTTTGAAAAAACTGGTTTGTTCTTCACTTATGTATGCCTTAATAGAAGAAATATCTAAATCCGCTTTAGACCAATCTTTACAATTGTTAGAAGTTGAAAAGACACCAACAGAACCTCCATGATGAAGAAATAGATTTGTATCCGTACCAGCAATATCATGAATATAGTCTGCTTTTTCATAAACCAAATTCGAGGATATGTTTAACCAAGTATTTCCTTTGTCACTACTCCTAAATAAACGAGAATCGTATAGTAACACATAGATGTTCCCGTTTATTCTATCAATACTGTGAATGTTTTGATTTTCGGGGATACCGTTTGTCACTTTTTCCCATGTTTGTCCACCATCTGTAGATTTCTGTAAAGAGTTAGCAGTAGCAACAAATAAACAATTATCAAATGCCGATATGTCATTAACTTCACTCCAAGTTTTTCCACCGCCGTTTAATCTTTTCCATTGCTTACTGCTATTTGAATAGACATAGACGCCAATGCTGTCGTAAGAAGTAGAAAACCAGCCATAACTAGTCCCGACAAAAACATCTTCACCGTTAGTAGTAAAAGAGTTTATTTGATCTTTTGTAGGCGTCGAGCTCATTAGTTCCCAAGAGGAGCCAATGTTAGATGTCTGATAAAGAGATGTAGTAGCTTGAGCTAATATTTTACCCATAACCGATTTGATTTTTGTATATATGTATAGTCCTCCATTGGGATATAAACCGGAATTAATTTTTTCCCATTTATTTTCAGAACCCATGCGCAAAAACCCGACTAATGAATTATGCACAATGAGATAACCATTATTTTCAAAAATATTATCTACATAATTAGAAGAGCCTAAAAACGGGACATCGAGTTTTTCCCAATTATTGCCATCAAAGTCGGTAGAATAAACTCCCAGCATTATTGCATTAACATATAATCTATTCCCAACAACAGCCATGGTTCCTATTTGCTTAAACAAATCTTTACGTACTTGAATCCACGTATTACCATTATCAGTTGAACGGAATAAGCCGTAGTAGAAACTCCCAGCGTAAATAGAGTTATTGAATTCCACAATTTTATCCGCTAGAGCATTTTTTGAAGAAGTTATTTGTGGTAGATTTGTTTGAACCCACTGCGCATTTACAAAAGCTGGTAGCAAAGTGATTAACAAAAGGAAAGTTTTGGTTTTCATAACATCTCCCCAAATAAAGGATAGATACAGACAGCAATATTTATTTCGTTGTTAAAATCTAAAATACAACCGGGAAAAGCAATGCAATTGCAAACTCACATTGAAAAGATTTGTAAAGACGTTGCGCGCAACGTCTCTACGTTAAACATAATTTATTTACCGTCTCGGCAAGTCATCGAATCGCAAAAAATCACTCCTAAACATTACAAAACAAAAAAGCCCCACAAATTGTAGGACTCTTCTTAAATCTTATTTCTTATCGCTGACTGCCGATGGCTGATAGCTGAACGCTGTTTCAATTTTTCGGATGCTTCTCCACCCATTCATTCAGATACTTAATAATGTCTTGTGTAGATGTTCCCGGCGTAAAGAGCATTCCAACACCTAATTCTCTAAGCTTCGCCAAATCACTTTCGGGAATAATTCCGCCGCCGAACAAAAGAATGTCTTCAACTTCTTTATCCTTCATCAATTGCAAAATGCGAGGGAAGATTGTCATGTGCGCGCCGGAAAGAATACTAATTCCAATCGCGTGTACATCTTCTTGTATTGCCGCTTCCACAATCATTTCGGGTGTTTGACGCAAGCCGGTGTAAATTACTTCCATTCCGGCATCTCTTAGCGCGGCAGCAACAACTTTAGCTCCTCTATCATGTCCATCTAGTCCGGCTTTGGCAACCAAAACTCTAATCTTGCTATCCATTAATTACTACAATTTTTCTTATTCAAAAATAGCATTGATGTGTGGAAAAGACAATTAGTAATCTAAAAGGAAAAGGCATAAACGCAGAGAACACAAAG
>JAUXSJ010000121.1 GCA_030679615.1 Parachlamydiaceae bacterium
TTGCAAAATAATAAGATTTAATCCATTTGTTTGCTTCTTGATTTGAAAGGATTTTCACCCCACCAGGAGTAGCCTTCATCGCTGCTGGAAGGCTACAACCATTTAAATACATTTTCTCATCTTCATCAAAAACATCCTTAAAAATAGAAATATTTTCCATAAAACGGCTATTAGCAAGCAATATCACTCTATCAGCAACCTCTACGATTTGCGTGATTAAACAATAATAAATATAGAATTCTTTAATGCTCTTTTCTAAATTTTGCTTATTTGTCAACTCTGCTGGTAATGGCTCTCCCGATCTTTGTCTAAATTTAATCATTAAATCAGCGCGAGAATGAAAATCATCATATTCAGTAGAAGCCGTTCCATTAAAAATGGGGGTAATTGCATCTGGCCAATATCTTAAACTTGTATTTGTTATCATTTTTACCTCCAAATAGATTAGTTAAAGATTATTCTTTAAAACCTATATTGTCAAAAAATATATATATAACTGCTTTTAATTGAATTAAAGAGGAATAAGCTAGAATTTATGGGAGGAAACGCTCTTTATCTTCAGGCCTTGGGATAACACAAACATCATTCGAAAAAAATCGATGACGATGTTTAGCAAATAAACGATAAGACCAATCAAAAAGAAATGAGGGAAGAAAAGATAGCCATCCCAATAAAATCCAATAGCTACCCAAAAGCCATAAAATTCGCAAAACAGATTTTGATAATATATAAATTTGAGGCTCGTTTGATTGATAATTCTCTACTAAAATCAAACTATCAACCTGTTTAATCTCATTATTTTGATTTTTCAATACTTTTGAGGCTGTTTCTCCTCGGAGGGGGGCAAAAACAAATTGGTGTTTATGATCTTCTTTTAGTAAAAATTGAACTGAACGATCACAAAATCCACAAGTATCATCATATAAAACTAAATGAGGGCTTTTATTTTGTTCCATTTAGTGCCTTAACTTGAGGTGAACTTCTTTTTAAATCATCAAATTCTTTGATTAAAACATTAATTTCTTCATCTGAACATTGGCCACTTTGAATGCGCATTTTAATCGCTTCACGTTTTTCCATCCAATTTCTATTTAAAATCTTTTGAATCGTTTCAGTCAACTGTTCTTCTGCTCTATCCTTATTGACTTTTTTTTGCATTAAATCAGTCATTAATAATTGAGTTTCATCGTCATTAGAATCAATAGCTAACGACAATAAATCTGAAGGACGATTATCTCGATAATTTCTAAAATACACTTCAAATAATTTTTGACATACTGGAACATGTAAATCTTCTTTTATTAAATTAAACGAAACCAATTCAATAAGATTGTTTTTTTCTTGCCCCAACAAGCACATCCATCGTAATAAGTCTGTTTCCAAAATACGATCTGGGTCAATCGTCTGAGTTCCAATACTTGCATTTTTTTTCACATAAATATTAGGAGTAACCTCTAACCCAACACCCACATAATTTTCAGGCACTTTCATTTGATGAGCTAATTTTCTTAAGGTTTCATGCACCATGACAGGATGGTTCCATTCACGAATAATTTTAGTTGCATTTTGTATCACTTCATTTTTTGCTGCAGGAGAATCTAAGTTTAATCCTTTTGACAAATGCTTAACTAAAAATGAAAGGTAATCAGAACTCGTTTCAAGCATAGCTAAAAAAGCTTCTTTCCCTTGGTTTCTTAAAAAAGTATCTGGATCTTCACCGTATGGTAATGAGATAATACGTGACTCTACTCCTTCTTTTTGAAACAAATGACCAATTTTAACTGTGGCTTCTTCTCCGGCTTTATCTGAATCTAATGCTAAAAAAACTTGATGCACCCCTAATTTAACTAATTCCTGAACATGACCTTCTCCAAAAGCGGTTCCTTGACCAGCTACCGTGATATCAAATCCTTCATGAATGAGTCGCAAAGCATCAATTTGGCCTTCTACAATAATTGCTTTGCGTTCTTTCATCATTCGTTTTCTAGAGTAATTAAAGCCAAATAATACGCGTGATTTTTTAAAGAGAGATGTTTCTGGAGTATTGACATATTTGCCACCAAAAGTTGCCTCTTTATATTTTCGACCAGAAAATCCAATGACCTCTCCACTATATTGATGAATTGGAAACATAATTCGTTCTGAAAAGAAATCACGAGTTTGGCCATGTGAATTTGTAGCGATTAAACCTGCGGCTAATAATGTGTCGTCCCGAATATGTTTTAATTGCATAGCTTTTCGAAAAACACCTGGTGCTTTAGGAGCTAATCCGATCTGAAATTGTTGAATAAAATCAAGATCAATCCCTCGTTGATATAAGTAATTCAGAGCTTCTTCGCCTTCAGCTGTATGTAAAAGACAAAATTGATAAAACTGACAAGCGTGGAGAAGAGCTTCCTTCAATAACTGTTTATTTGGCCCACTTTTTTCTTCAGTCCCATCTACTTTTTCTAAATGAACATGAAAACGTTGAGCTAAGCTTTCAATTGCATCAGAAAAATTTAATTTCTGATAGGTCATTAAAAACTGAATAGCATCTCCATGAGCGCCGCAACCAAAACAATGGTAATGTGTATCCCCTTTTTGAATAATAAATGAAGGACTTTTTTCATCATGAAAAGGGCAAAGCCCTTTATAAGCGCCTCCAGTTTTCTTCATTTCTACATGAGAAGAAATCACTTCTAATAAATCGATACGTTGTCTCAAGTTCTCTAAACTTTCTTTACTAAAAATTGGCATTTTTTCCTTTAGAACAATCAATATTTACTAAATATATTTTGAACATAATTTTACCATTCTGCCCCTAAATTTTAATATAAAATAAATTCATTTGATTTATTTAAAAAATTTACAAGTAGGTCAGTCTATCAATCTGCGGTACCAAGGGACTAGTTTAACGCAAAGACGGAGAGGCGAGAAGACGAGGAGAAAGAACATTAATATTTAAAAAATAAACGTTCTTTCTCTGCATCTCCCCGCCTCCCTGTCTCTGCGTTAAACCGCCTCTTGGTATCGCAGATTGATAGACTGACCTTTTATCCTAAAATTAAATCAACCTTGTTTTTGTTGTTACTTTCAGCTATGCTCATTCCTATTAAAGGGATAGCATGGAACAAATTAGCGGCTTTATTGAGCGCATTACTTTTCAAAATTCAGAAAATGGTTACACAATTGCACAATTAAATATTGGAGAAAAGTCTTCATTGGTTTGTGTCGTTGGGATTATGCCTGATGTAAAACCTGGTGAAACTCTCCGTTGTTTTGGAACTTGGAAAAATCATTTAGTTCACGGTCGCCAATTTGAAGTCAGTCATTTTAAAGTAGAAACTCCAGCCGATGAATTAGGAATTCGTAAATATCTTAGTTCTGGATTAATTAGAGGAATCGGCAAAAAATATGCTGATAAAATTGTTGATCAATTTGGAGTCAATACACTTACAATTATTGAAGAAAATCCAGAAAAACTCCTCGAAGTTCAAGGCTTAGGAGCTAAGCGTGTAGAAAAAATTAAATCTTGTTGGATTGAGCAACATTCTATTCGAGATGTCATGGTTTTTCTTCAATCCTATGGAGTCAGCCCCGGCTTTGCGCAAAAAATTTTTAAAACCTATGGCAAACAAAGCATCGCAAAAGTTAAGGAAAATCCTTACACTTTAGCTCAAGATATATTTAGAATCGGCTTTAAAACGGCTGATACGCTCGCTCAAAAAATGGGCATTCCCAAAGACTCTCCTGTCAGATTAGACGCGGGTATTGAATATATTTTGATTCAAATGTCTGGAGAGGGTCACACTTGCTTTCCTCTTTCTCAACTTAAGCTTGAAGCTGAAAAAATGTTTGAAGCTAAGCCCGAACAAATTGATGAACGAGTCGCTTATTTAAAAGAAAATGACCGGATCGAAGTTAAGGATCTTATAGTCGAAGGAAAAAAAGAATGTTTTGTTTGGCTAATCACACTCTTTAGGGCTGAAATTGGAATTGTAAGAGAACTAAAACGTTTAAAAAAAGGTTCTTCTCATTTACGATCGATTGATCCAATAAAAGCTTTAAAATGGGTTCAAGAAGAATTAAACATTGAATTAGCAAAAAATCAACAACAAGCTGTTGCTTCAGCTTTTACAGGAAAGCTACAGATCATTACTGGCGGTCCTGGAACCGGTAAAAGTACAATCACCAAGGCTATTTTAGCTATCGCGAGCAAATTAACTTCAAAAATTGCGCTAGCAGCTCCTACGGGTCGTGCAGCAAAGCGCATGAGCGAAGTCACACAACACAAAGCAACTACTTTACATTCTTTACTTTCTTATCAATTTAAAACGGGTGGATTCAAATTTAACCGAGAAAACCCCTTAGACATTGATCTGATTATTATTGATGAAGCAAGCATGATTGATACTTATTTAATGTTTAGTGTTTTAAAAGCTATTCCTGATCATGCACGCGTCATATTTGTTGGAGACATCAATCAGTTACCCAGTGTAGGGGCTGGAAATGTTCTAAATGACATGATTCATTCTTTAACAATTCCTGTAACTACTTTAAATGAAATTTTTCGACAAGCTGCTGGTTCAGCAATCATCATGAATGCGCATAAAATTAACCAAGGCAAATTTCCGGAGCTTTATCATGGAAAAGAGGGTGACTTTTTTTTCATTGAAGGGTTAGAAAATCAAGATGTTCTTCATCATATTATCAAGCTTGTTTCGCAGAGACTTCCCAATAAATATGGCTACAGTCCAACTTCAGACATCCAAGTTTTAACTCCTATGAAAAAAGGAATTATTGGAACTGAAAATCTAAATCAAAAACTTCAAGAAATTTTAAATCCAAAAGAATTCGGATTATTCCGAAATGGTCAGCGTTTCCAAATTGATGATAAAGTCATGCAAATTCGTAATGATTATAAAAAAGAAGTTTTTAATGGAGATATTGGCTATATTTTAGCCATTGATCCTGAAGAACAAGAGGTAATCATTAAATTTGAAGATCGTGAAGTTCCATATGAATATTCCGACTTAGATTCAATTGTTTTAGCCTATGCGATTTCTATCCACAAATCTCAAGGTAGCGAATACCCTGTTGTAGTAATCCCTGTACATACTAGTCATTTTATGATGCTCCATCGAAATCTTTTGTATACAGGATTAACTCGAGGAAAAAAACTAGTCATTTTCGTAGGGACAAAAAAAGCTATTGCGATTGCAGTAAAAAATAATCATGTTCAGCAACGATACACTGCTCTTCTACAAACGTTAATGGAATTCCTTTAAACATGGCAAAACGAAAAAAAAAATCGATTCTTCAATTACCCATTTTGATCAAAAATTCATCAATTTCTGCCATTATTTTTCTTTTTGCATGGGTTTTATTTCAGCTCGTTGGTCATTTTCCAACAGCAGCTTCAGTCAGACTTCCTTCATCTCAAAACTCCTTCGAATTATATTCCAATCAAACTCAAGACAATCTAACTAATCTTTATGTTAATTCAATCGATCAAGCAAAAACATCTATTACCTTATTAATTTATGCTTTAATGGATGAAAATATCATTGGTGCTTTGAGAAAAAAAACAGATGAAGGCGTGCCTGTACATATTGTATGTGACGGTAAAGCTTCTCCAGGAATCACCAAGAAAATCCCAAAATCTATCTGTATAAGACATATGGGTGAAGGATTAATGCATCAAAAAGTATTGATCATCGATCAAGAGCAAATTCTAATAGGATCAGCTAACTTAACTTATAGTTCTTTAAACACTCATGGAAATTTAATTATTGGCCTCAACAATCCCTCTTTAGCTCAAGCTCTTATCCAAAGAGCAGAAAAAATGGATGAAGATGGATCTCCTTTACCTGTGATGCAACTAGAAACAAATGCAAATGAACAATTGATAGAATTTTGGGCTCTACCTAATGAAAAAGCTGCAGTTAATCGCGTCATCAAATTATTACAAACTGCGCAAAAATCCATAAAAGTCGCCATGTTTACATGGACTAGAATCGATTTCACGAATGAGTTGATTGCTGCCTCTAAAAGAGGAGTTCAAGTAGAAGCTGTATTAGATCGTTATTCTGCAAAAGGTGCTGGCGCAAAAGTTTTAAATTTATTAAAACAAGGAAAAATTTCTGTCACGTTAAGTACCGGCCAAGGATTACTCCATCATAAATTTGCTTATATCGATGATTCGATCCTAATTAATGGATCAGCAAACTGGACAATGGCAGCGTTTAATAAAAATTTCGACAACTTTATGGTCATTCATTCACTAACGTCTGATCAACAAAATAAAATGAATCAACTTTGGAAAACGATTAAATCTAAATCTTCAAAAAGTTAATTTATTTAAAAAGGAAATCATTATGAAAATAGCCCTGATCGGTTATGGAAAGATGGGAAAGCTCATTGACCAGTTAGCTACACAACAAGGTCATGAAGTGATTGTCAAATACCAAAAAAGCACTCCTCTTTCCTCAATGTTGTCACAAGCCGATATAGTTATCGATTTTTCACAAGCTGATGGTCAACTCGATCGATTAAAATGCGTTTTAGATTATCAAAAACCTATTATTATTGGGACAACAGGTTGGGATGACTCATTATCTGAAGCAAAAAAATTAGTTGATAAATCACAAGGTAGCTGTTTATTTTCACCTAATTTTTCAATCGGTGTCTTTTTATTTCAAAAAATTGTTCAAGAAGCCGCTTCATTAATTCATTCTTTTCATCATTACGATGTGAGTGGTGTTGAATTTCATCATCGACAAAAAATAGATTCACCTTCTGGAACAGCTAAAGCTCTTGCTCAAACAGTCATGAATGCAATGCCTAGAACTAAATCGTTAGCATTTGAAAGTGTTAGATGTGGATTTATCCCTGGAAAACACTCTTTAATTTTTGACAGCCAAGTAGATACAATAACACTTACCCATGAAGCAAGATCAAGAGAAGGTTTTGCACAAGGAGCCTTAGTAGCAGCTGAATGGCTTTTAGACAAAAAAGGTTTTTTTGACATGGATGATTTTATTCAAACAATGTCAAAGTCACTTTAAATTAAAATTCCATCAACTATAATGATGTGAAAGATATTATTATCCTACCTATCCTGCTGCTTGCGATCCTGCTTATCCTGTT
>JAUXSJ010000123.1 GCA_030679615.1 Parachlamydiaceae bacterium
TATCTTTTTTATTAATTTTATTTTGATTAATTTCCTCAATTACATCTTTATATATTTTATTTATTTTATTATTAGAATCATTTTTATAATTATTGTAATCGTTCTCATTATAATCATTTTCGTAAGAATTTAAATTGTTAATTTGATTTTTTACATCAAATTCGTTAAAGTACATAACTTTTTTTACCTACAATCAATTATTAATAACATTAATTGTACAAAAAAGTTATTTTTTATTTATTAAGTAACGATTAATTTGTTTATAAAAAAATTTATTAAATTTAAGAGCATTCATTGCACTTTTGCCGTCCTTTAAGGACTGGATGATTCTTTACGTTTTTCTGAGTTCAGAGCGAAGCGCAATGACATCAACTTAAGCGACATGACTTAAAAATTAACCACTGAGACACTGACTGGACTTTAGGTTTTTATTTAATCCGCCTTGAATTCAACGTACCTTTTGGAGTGCGAAGGCCCTGCCTTCGCTTTTTTCAATAGAGAATAAATGATGCGGTGTCATTTTTCGGCTTACTCAATTCAATCTTTAAAAGTGCATATGTGGATATCCGAACCTTAAATAAGCGAAGTCAGGGCCTTCGCACTCCAAAAAGTATTATGAAATCATGGCGATTGAACAAAAAAAAACGGAAGCCAAGATGATGAAATTTAAGTTATACGTTAAAATGCAAAGACGATGAGACGGTGAAACGCAGAGAAAAAGATTATTATAGATCTCTGCGTCTCACCGTCTCACCATCTTCTAGACTAATGGAACCATTAGTCTAATTTAGATTATATGAAATCACCGACTCTAAATTCATCATCCTCAAGTTCTAAAGGATCCATTGGAATATCTAATCGATTCTTATAATTTTTAATGATTTCTTTGTTGTCTTCGATAGCTGCATTAGCTTTTTTTATTCCCGAACGATGACTTCGATTCATTGATGATATTAAATCTTTATATGATTCTTTTTTATTATCATCAATATTTGGATTTTTCAGACCTTCTCCTGCAGTTTTATAGATAGAATGAAGCTGATTGTTCATGAACTCGAGTTCTTGGTTTAAGCGTTGTAAACGATCTAAATTAGATTTTATTATTTCATCTTGTTGTTTTATTGTTTCTTTTTCATTTTCTAAATTATTTAATTTCCCCTCTAACTTAGTAGATCTTTCTGTAAGAAATCTATTTACACCATCTATTTTATCATCCGTTATCTCAATGTCATTTAAATCTAAGCCTCGGTCTTCAGGTATGTAGTTTTTAAAAACCGTCTTTAAGCTTGATATTTTCTCTTCATCATTAGGATTTTGTTTATAATTTTCTATAATAGCTAAATGATCTTGATTATCTACTGCCTTAATATTTATACCTGAAATTGCTGTCTCAATTTTTTGTATACGTGAAGATGAGGGTTCTTTTCGATCATTAATAAAATTGGTCAATGCCCCTGATTCTTTTTTCTTCAACCCAAACCAGGAAGAATCTTGCAGTTGATTCTTCACGCTTTTTATTTCGTCTTGTTTCTTCTGAATATTTTCCTTCATATTCTTTAAAAATTCAGGCATTTCTCTCGTTTCAAGCAAATTATCAACAAAAGAAGTATCGTCTGGTACCATTTTCTTTATATTAAATGAAGCTTTTAAAAATGCTTCTTCTTTGGTTGAGTACTCTAAATCATTTTCTTTTAGATCATGACCCTGATCTACCCTTGCCCCTTTAATTTTTGCGTCTTCTGAAGGTCCTAATAAGCTTTTAACGTATTTACCAGCACTTGGCTTTGGATCCAAAGTAATATCCACTTTCTTAAGTACAGGTGTGCCGTATGGTTTAATCTGTTCAATTTTAATCGATTTTCCTTCAGGAATCAATTTCATCACAAAAGCTCTTTGCTTAGACCCCGCTGCTTTCTGTTCATCTGTTACATAACCCTGGATACGGTTGTCTTCGTTTACTTGAGAGACCATTAAGTCTTTATATTTTGAAGCTAAAATCCCAACTGCTTTTACATTAATATCCCTTGTAGAGCCATCATTAGCTTTAATTTTTCCACCAGAGACCGGAACAGTCGTATAAATAGGCCGTTCAATTTTAATGATATTATCGCCATCTTTGAAAGAGTAAATCGCATTAATTTTATAACAAACCTTGCCTGGGCCGCCATTTGCATCTGGGGATACATAATGTTCAACGACATAGCTACCATTTTCTTTTTTCAAGGAGGAAGATAGTTGCGTGTTATCTAATCCTTTTTCTTCTAACTTAGCCTTTACTTCTCTTAATACTTCTTGCGTACTCTTATTTGGATCATTTAAAGCATCAACTTCTGCTTGAAGTGCATTAAAATCAATAATGTTTTCATTTTGAAAAATATTTTGTTGAACAACTTGATTGACATTATTGTTTTGAACTTGCATTGCATTTACATCATTCAAATTACCTTGTGGTTGTTGAACTGGATTAGCAAGAACATCATGTGCTGCTCGATTAACACCATTCTCAACATCATTTGCGTTTTGAATTGGGGGTGGAACACCTTGATCTTGACCTTGATTCAGATTAACGCCATTAGGATTGATTGGATTAATTTCATTACCGTTTGCCATAACTCACCCCTGTTATATTTAAATAATTCTATTATTCTAAATTAATTATAAAACATAAATAATATATAAATAATAATAAATTTGTTAATATTTTATTAAGAAAAATAGCAAAAAAAGAATTTTAATTTTCTTATGTAATTTTTACTGAATCAATCGTAAATTTTTTGTACCATTGTAGCCTTTCAGACCCAATGTATTTTTTACTTTACTCAACATTAAAAATTAACGATGGAAACGATATAATGATATAACGATAAAGTGGTTGTTCTCAAAAATCTTATCGTTATATCGTTACATCATTTTCATCGTTATTTTTACTGTAGGTAAACGGAAAGTTTGAAAGGTTACAACTCTATAAAAATTTCTTTGAGTTGATGATATTGGGCTTCTCTTCGACCTATGGAATGTATGCAAACAATTTTTGTCCATCCTGTAAATTTTCAAGTTATACAGGATGGATTTCAGACAAAATTACAAATTAGACAGGATTAGACAGGATTCGACAAGAAATCTGAATTATTAACAGATGCGGGCGGAGGCGGAGGCGGCACATCAGCTACGTCCATTTTATGCAAATCTTCTGCTATTTTTACTCGCGCTCGCTTTTTCTCAATATCCCATGTCTTACTAACAACAATTTCTTGAATATCTTCACTATCTAATGTTTCAAATTCAATGAGCATTTGTGTCAACAATTCCATTTCAGCGCGATTTTCCAATATAATCTTTCTTGCTAATTCATTTCCAGCTGCCATAATATTTCGGACTTCAACATCAATACTCTGAGCTGTTTCATTGGAATAGGGTTTGTCTTTTAATTCCATGCCATAACCGCCGCCTTCAGATCTTTCTGTATAGGTAACAGTTCCAAGATTTTCACTCATTCCCCATTTGCAAACCATATTTCGTGCTAATTGTGTCGCACTCTCAATATCTTGTTGGGCACCACTCGAAATATCACCGACAAAAATTTCTTCAGCAATACGACCGCCCATTAACACAGCAATCTGATCATGCAGTTCATGTTTCCAATAACTCAATCGATTTTTCTTTGGTAAAAACATCGTCGATCCTAAAGAAAATCCTCTTGGAATAATCGTCACTTTATCAATTGGATCTCCACTCTTTACAATCAAGCCAACTATGGTATGTCCAGCTTCATGATAAGCAGTTGTTTTTTTCTCGCTTTCGTCCATTTCTAAACTACGACGCTCTTTTCCATACAATACTTTATCACGCGCTTCAACCATTTCCACAGTCGTAACGACACTTCGCCCTTTTCGCGCTGCCAATAATGCTGCTTCATTTAAAATATTAGCTAAGTCAGCACCTGAAGAGCCCGGAGTACTTCGCGCAATCGCCATTAAATCGACGGCAGGATCCATCTTGATTTTTCCTGCATGCACTTTTAGAATCTCATATCTTCCTTTAATATCAGGAAGCCCAATCATCACACGTCGATCAAATCGACCAGGTCTTAAAAGTGCTTTATCTAATACATCTGGTCTGTTTGTGGCAGCCATAAGGATAACGCCTTCATTTGTGTCAAATCCATCCATCTCCACAAGCAATTGATTCAATGTTTGCTCACGTTCATCATGACCACCACCAATTCCCACTCCACGATGTCTACCCACTGCATCAATTTCATCCATGAAAATGATACAAGGCGCAGCTTTTTTTGCTTGGTCGAATAAATCACGAATACGGCTTGCACCCACTCCAACAAACATTTCCACAAAGTCTGATCCAGAAATAGAAAAGAATGGTCGATCAGCTTCACCCGCCACAGCTTTGGCGATAAGAGTTTTACCTGTTCCAGGAGGTCCAATTAATAAAACCCCTTTCGGAATATGTCCACCTAGTGCAGTAAATTTTTGTGGATTTTTCAAGAACTCAACAATCTCTTCCAATTCTTCTAATGCTTCGGTTACACCGGCAACATCTTTGAAGGTGGTTTTGTTATTTTCTTTATTTAATAATCGAGCAGGTGATTTTCCAAAATTCATGGCACTATTGCCCATGCCTTTCATTTGTCTTGCAAAAATTAAATAAAGTACAAGAACAACTAGAAAGACAGGAAGCAATGTAAACAGAGTACTAAAATAATTTGGAGAAGGCTCTTCACTCTTAAATGTTTTTTCAAGAACTGTATTTAAAGACTGATCCGGCGCTTTAAAAACACCCCCTTGATTATGAGCAAAATTCGTCCATTCTTCCTTCGCTTTATTAAACCACTGTCCATAAATTTCAGGATCTTGTCTTTCCAAAGAGCGTGTAGATAATTCTTGATTATTGAAGAACCAAACGACACTTGATACAGCTTGTCGTGCTTTATCTAATTGAATTTGATTGTCTTCTAAACGTGTTTGAACACGCTGATTTTCATCTAAAGTTTCTTTATAATTTCTTACGCTTCGTAATTTTGTTAATCGAATGTGGTCTTCTTCTAGATTTAAATCATCAACAATTGCGTGCAAGCTTTCTAGTGTTTTTCCATATAAAGCTAATTGAGCTGTCATTGACGATGCTGAAGAACGATTATCTGTAATTTCTTGATCTAATTTTTTTAAATTTTGTTTAATACTCTCAGAACCAATTCCCAATTCAGGTGAACGGAGATTTCTAATTATTTCAGCAATCGAACCGCCTAAATCCTTAACGTTTTCATCTGATGGTTTTTCTTTGATCGTTGCATATGTTTTTTCAAGAGTTGTTAAACTTTCCTTATCGCTTTTAGGAATCGATTTAATCACAATGCTATTGTCTTCGTCAGCTGTATTATAGTTATCACCAACAATCACATATCCACTTTTGCTGGCAGGAAGACCAGAAAGCTGCAAGAAATAGGTAGCTGAATCAATCGATTTGGTTTTTCTTGTTTCCAATTCTTTTTTTAAGCGATCGGATTCGGATTTTAAATCATGATTCGTATTGAGTAAATCAAGATATTTATAACGCGCCTTACCTTCATCTGTTAAACGATCTCGAAATTTTCCACTAAAAGTAACCAAATTATCGTTTAAAGCTATTTTTCGGCTATCTTCAGGTTGCAAAAGTTGCAAATTGACAAGATGCTCTAGTTGATAGCTAAAAGATACTTGAGCAAATTTCGTATCCATGAAATTTTGCACGAGAAGTACAAATAAAAAAGCGGCCATTAAAAACCACACTAAGTTATTTGAGACCCCTTTCTTAAATTCTTGATTATTGTCTGCCATAGCTTCCTAGTATTCCATTTAACTAAATATATAATAGATTTGTTAATTGTATCAAATCATGGGATTCGTGATCAACATTTCTCTCTTTATAATTTATTCTGATTTAAATGATCAGTATGTTTTAATTCTATTTTCCAACATGGCATTCCATTTTTTAAATGAAATGCTGTGTCCCCTGTTAAAAATTCGTGCTTAATTTCATCTTTATTCCATAGAAAAGGAAATCGATAATAAAGAAAAGCAGGGATTTTTTTTTCACTCCAATTTTTTCTTAAGGTTCTCAAGCTAATACATTTATTTCTTTTGTCCATCCAGCCCAAAGTTAGATCTTGGATTGGAACACAAATTTGCAATTGTCCTTGAATTCCCTCTTTCCATGAAGTAGGTTTAAATTGATCTGTATACACCATTTCTTGAATGTTTAAATGCCAATTATGAAAAAAATAGTTTCCCGTGGAAAAAATATGCATTGGTTTCATGAATTGTTCGATAAAATAATCAATGTATACCCTTTTTCGATCCACTCTTAATTTTTTATGATTGAAGATGAATAATTGATTCGCACTTCCTGTTTTTAAAGCAATTGAAGCTTGCTCAATGATTGTTCTTGAGGTTGCGAAACCATACTTTTGACAAAATAAACGTATTAAATGCCTAATTTCTAATAAGTGATCAGGTAAACAAGACTGAAGATCTAACATTACTCCCCAAGGTCCTTGTGAAACACTTTTTAATAGAGGTTCTAATTTTTCTTCAAAATATTGATTTAATTCATTGGTTTCTTTTGAGATAGATATCAGAGCAGGCTCTATTTTTTTTCCAAAAGCTTGATTCAACCAGGGTAAAATTTTATCTCTTAATCGAGGTCTTAAATAAGAATAATCCTGATTTGTCGAATCCTTAAAAGGAATAAAAGAATAGTTTTCAATCATTTGTTGTAAATCTTTCTTCTCGACTTGTAAAAAAGGGCGAAGAATTTTCATACCATGAATGAAGTTTTCTTCTTTTAAACTATCCCATTTCGACCAATGAGCACCTTCAAAAATACGTTTTAACACTGTTTCTACATGATCATTTTGATGATGCCCTGTTAAAACAGCTTGTAGGTCATGTTTTTGATAGATTTCAGAAAAAAATTGATAGCGTTCTTCTCGACACGCCGCTTCTAGATTTCCTTTAAGTTCTTTTGGATTAAGTACTTTAAGATGAAATGGAACGCTATAATTAGCACAAAGTTCTAATAATGCTTGGGCTTCTTGAGCGCTTTCTTCTCTCCATTGATGATCAACATGGGCCACATGAAAAGTGCGATTCGTTTTTGTTCGGTATTCTAATAAACTATAAAAAAGAGCCAACGAATCGGGACCTCCAGAAAGCGCTAATAATAAGGGATGTTCTGAAATGCATTTTTGATTTAAAAATTGATAAAGTTTAAAAAATAATGTCATGGGTGTATTTTTTGAAATTGGTTATATGTATATAAAAGTATCATAATCATTAGGATGATCCATAATAAAAACATATAAGGATCATACCATAGATCAAGAGTTTCAATACGCTCTGAAGATGGAGCTGTTTTTATGGAGCTATTTTCATGGAGAGGCTGACCAACTGGATCATCTTTAAATGCTTCGTTTAATTGAGGAACATCTTTTGCTTGAATCCATTCTTTCCATCCTTTTTTCCATACATATGTATCAGGCGTAAAATAAATATTTTTTTTTAATTCTTTAATACTCAATGGACCTATTTGTTGGTCCCCCACTCTAATCCACCATTCTTTTTTATTTTTAGAGCTAGGGATAACCATTAATTCTCCTAAATATAAGACATTTAGTATCTCAAAATTTTTTGTTAAAATACTCTTTGGAGTGTGAAGGCCCTACCCATCTTATTACCCATAACTTTTTTTAACAATTTAACGCAGAGACGGGGAGACAGGGAGACGCGGGGAAGAACATTTTAAATTATAATAATTTACCTTTTCTATTTAAAAATTTTCTCTGTGTCTCCCCGCCTCCCCGTCTCTGCGTTAAATTGTTAAAAAAGTTATGGGTAATAGGATGACCCTACCTTCGCACTCCAAAAAGTGCTTAACAAAAGCTTGCATAATTGTATCCAAATCGGTCATTATTTACTCTATTTGAATCACTAAGGAAATTATGCCCGTACTCTGGCGTTATCTTATCATTGATTTTATTAAAGTGACTGGTGTCTGCGTTATTGCATTTATCGCCATTCTTTTAACAATGCGATTTGATGACATCGCGCACTTTGCTTCATTGGGCGCTTCTATTTCTTATATTATTTTTTTTACTTTATATCAAATCCCTTACATTTTACCGATCGCTCTTCCTCTTTCTTGTTTAATAGCTTCATTAATTTTAGTCCAAAAGTTGTCTCATTCACATGAAATCACCGCATTACGCGCTTGCGGATTTTCATTAAAAAAAATAATCACACCTATTTTAATGACTGCTGGTTTCCTTGCCATCATTAATTTTTGGATAGCTTCTGAACTTGCAACGCAATCTCATTTAAAAACAAATTTATTAAAAACTGAATTACGGTCCATTAATCCACTCTTACTATTGAATCATAAACAGCTGATGAAAATGAAAGGATTTTACTTTACTTCATTAGGGCCTGTTCATGTGGGAGAATCAGCTTCAGATGTGGTTTTCGCACTTCCCAATCGTCATCGTGAACGTATCCACCTTGTTCTGGCACGTAATTTCCATTCCTCGCCTTCTTTATTTAATGGCGAAAATGTCACTTTAATTACTTCAGAAAAAAATCTTGTTTCAAATGACTTTGATCATCTTCTCATTGAAAATATTGGAAAGCTTAAAACCGAAATTCAAGATTTTTCTGATTTTCTTCAAAGAAAAGCTTGGACAATTAACAATGATTATTTGCAATTTTCCATCTTATTAGCACGGATTCAGCTTCAAAAGGAAGAATATTTCAAAGCTAAAGCTGAAGAAAAAGATCCTCAATTACTCAAACAACTCATCCTCCATCTTAATCGTAGTCGATCTGAAGTGATTAAGCGTCTTTCAATATCACTTGCTGTTTTTTCATTAACATTAATGGGATGTGCCTTCGGACTCAATATTAGCAGAAAAAAAACACCTAAATCCCTTTACTTTGTGATTGGATTAACCACGTTTTATCTTATTTCTTTCTTTATTGCAAAAAGCATTGAGCACAATTTTTTTTTAGCAGGTGCTCTTTACTTAACGCCACACATCATTATCATCATTGTTTCCATTTATTTTATAAAACGTATTTCTAAAGGAATTGAACTATGTTTAAAATGATTTGGGAACGCTATTTTATCAAAGAATTCTTAAAAATTTTCTTTCTTTTCATCACATGTTTTTACGGATTGTATATAATTATTGATTATTCGAGTCATACCAATGCTTCATCCACACTCCCTTTAGAAAAACAAGAACTCATTCGTTATTATTTTTATCTATTTTCAAGCCGTGCTGAGATTCTTATTCCATTAGCACTCATTCTTGCTTTTGTAAAAACCGTTTGTACGTTGAATAATCAACAGGAATTAGCTGCTTTTATGGCATGTGGTTTTCCCTTAAAAGTCTTAATGCGCCCATTTCTTGTCGCTGGCTTCACATGCATGTTTATTCTTTATTTAAATGAACAATTTATTCTTCCTACAGCTTTAAAAAAATTAAAACGGATTGAATCGGGAAAGCATCAAAAAAATCATCGTATACCCGATGTCAGTGTGAAAAACTTTTTTCTAGAAGATGGCTCTATTGTTCTTTATCAAGATTACGATCCCGATAAAGATGAATTTTTTGATGTGTATTGGATCCAGTCAATTGATAAACTTTATCGCATCAAATTTTTTCTTCCAAATCTTCCAACGCCGATTGGAAAATTTGTAGATTTGATTGAAAGACAGGAAAATGGAGAGTTATTACAAGTTAAAGCTTATCCCGAGTTAACTTTTCCAGAAATTCGGTTTAATCGCGAAGCCTTACAATCCACTTTATTGGATCCCGAAATTCTTTCCTTAACCGATCTTTTTAGCCAAACAAAAATCATTTCTCCTTCTCTAAATGAAAAAGAAAGCAAATTATTAACTGCGTTTTATTGGAAATTGATAATCCCTTTTCTTTGCCTTCTTGCGATTCTTGCTCCTGCGCCATTTTGTGTGAAATTTTCTAGGCAATCTCCGCAATTTCTAATTTATGTTTGCAGCATATTCGGGTTAATTGCATTTTATATGTTAATTGATGCAGCCCAAATAATTTCAAAAAGGCAAGTCATTGAACCTATTTGGGCGTTGGGTTTTCCTTTTTTATGTGTCTTTACTTTTTTTACTTGGCGCTATTTAAAAATAAAAACATCTTAAAGTTTTTTCTTATTACTAACTTCTTGAGCGTACTTTGTCAATTTCATCACACCAAATTAACTCATTGAATTTGTCTTTAATTACTTTTTCTATAAATTTTTTTTTCCAG